>SFQZ01000012.1 GCA_004562915.1 bacterium | reverse complement strand
ATCGTATCGATTTAGCTCCGCTTGTGGCTCTCAGAATGGATAGACTGGAAGAAGCAGGTTTGGATACACCTACGACATGGGATGAATTATATGATACAATGTTGGCCATCAAAGAATTATATCCCGACCAGTATGTATTTTCTACACGTAACGGAACTACCTATATGATAGGTCAGTTGGCTTATGCAATGGGATCCGGTGGTTTCCCATGCTTTAGTACATCGGGTATGTATTATGAGCCAAACGAGGATAAATGGCTGTATGGACCGACAAAAGAATCTTTTAAAACAGTGATTGAATTCCTGGCCAATTCCTATAAAGATGGTTTGCTGGATCCGGACTATGCTTCTATGGATAAAGATACAGAGCATGAGAAGTTAAGTAATGGTTCTTTGTCCATGGTAATAGATAACAATTCGTTTATCGGACGTGTCTATAATCCGGCACTGGCTCAGCTTGATGAGAATGCGAGATTTGATATTATTGAACCTCTGACAAATGAGGATAATGGTACAAAGAGAGCGCTCAGATACGAAAGAGACTGGACAGAATTTACATGTGTAAATGCTGATACTGAGTATCCGGAGCGTATTATGGAACTTTTGAACTGGATGTACACAGAGGAAGGTATCATGGTGACAAACTTCGGTGAAGAAGGTATAGATTATACAGTAGAAGAGGATGGTACCATCAAAACAAATCCAGAGCTTATTGAAAAACACAAAAATGATTCCGATGTATTTTCAGGTATCCAGGGTGAACTTGGAGCTGGTCTTCTGGGATTAGGTCATTATATTGATGAATCTCTGTACGCAGAAGTATCTGATCCGATTTTTGTTGAACAGGGTCAGACCATTCGTGAATGGACGGAAGCGGGAGAAATTGATTATAATTCTGCTATACCGTATTTTACAACAGATGAGCAGGATGAGATAACAGAGTTACAGCAGAATATTGCCAATGTATTTAACTCAGAAATTGATTCTTATATCAATGGACAGAAATCTCTGGATGATTGGGATAGCCTGGTTACCATGCTGGAACAGCAGGGAACAGAAAGACTGGAAGAACTTTACAATGCAGCATATGAAAGAGCAAAATAATAAATAAAATAATGCTTTCATTGAATAAGCTAAGATGTTTATGAACATCTTAGCTTATTCCAAAATAGCTTTAGATGAAAAAGGGGGTATTGATATGTTAGATTTATCTGGAGCAGGAATTTATACCACACCGTATATGACACAATTTGAAAAAAAGATAGTTAACGTTTTTTGCGATGACATTTTAGAAAAAAGTGGGATAGATTTAAGAAATCATGCAATATCACAAAATACCACGATTGAATTTTACAATGAAGATAATCTTTCTTATTACGAAGAAGATATTGTCAGTTTGTTCTCAGGCATTTCGCAGCCGGGAAAAGAGGGCTTCAGAATTAAAGTTCTTGATTCTGAAAAAAACAAACGTATTATAGTGCTAGGAAAAGATGAGCGTGGTGAATTTTATGGAATGGCCCGTATATTGCGTAATATTTCTGCCCAAAAAGGCATTATTATGTGTTCAGATGTGATACGTGATATATCAATGACTCCTGAGTATCCACTAAGGGGACATCAGTTAGGGTATAGAGATAAAAATAATACATACAGTGCATGGACAATACAGGATTATGAACATTATATAAGAGATATGGCTTTGTTTGGGGCAAATGCAATTGAACTTCTTCCACCTAAAACGGATGATACATTATTTTCAAGTACATTTGTTGAAGATCCATTTGAATTGATGATTGAAGTGTCAAAAATAATTCATTCCTATAATATGGATGTTTGGTTATGGTATCCTAATGTTGGAGAGGATTATGATAATCTGGATTGTATGTACAGAGAACTAAAGGAAAGAGAAAAAGTGTTTTCGGCAATACCGTATCTCGATGCGATTCTTGTTCCGTTAGGAGATCCGGGGTCTTTATGGCCAGCGAAAGCCATGAAGGTTACGGAAGAATTTGTAAAGATTATGCACCAATATCATCCGTCGACAGGAGTTTGGGTTGCACCACAGCATTTTCAGCCGGAGCCTGGCTGGTATGATGAATTTTATGATGAAATAGGAAAACAGCCGGACTGGGTTACAGGAATCTGCTTTGCACCATGGGAACAGCATGAAATTATGGAAATGCAGAATCGCCTTCCTCAGAAATATAAATATAACATTAGAAATTATCCGGATATTTCTCATAATACAAATTGTCAGTTTCCGGTTCCTATGTGGGATAATGCATTTGCCCTCACATTAGGAAGAGAGGGAAATAATGCCCGGCCGAAAGCAATGAAACATATCCATAATATGATTGAACCATATACATGTGGTACCATTACATATTCTGAGGGAATTCATGATGATATTAATAAAATTGTATGGTGCGATCAGGATTTTGATAGTAAAATAGAGGTATCGGAAACGCTGAAAGATTATGTGCGGTTGTTTATTGATGCTGATATTACAGAAGAACTTGCAGATCTTATTTTTCGGGCAGAAGATGACTGGGTTGGACCAATTCTGGAAAATGATAATATAGATACTGTTTATGCGGATATGCGAAAGCTGGATTCTCTGGTCAGTGAAAAAACAAAAGAAAACTATAGATATCAAATGATAAAATTGAGGATCTATACAGATTACTGGACTAAGTATAAATATTCTTTTGACAAGAGAAATGAAAAAAAAGCTCGGGAAATCATTTCGTGTGCTCAGAAATTGGGTTCAAAAAATACAATAAAAGAAGCAAGAAGTATATTGAACCTTTCAAAAGATGCACCGGCTATGGAAGAATTGTTGAAAGAAATGCAGAAGTTGTCGGATTCTCTCTACCAGAAATGCCGTATACAGCTTACGGTAACGCAGCATCATGGACAGCGATGGATTCGAGGAGCATATTTAGAGACTGCGCATATGCCGTTAAATGAATATCAGTACTTGATGATGAAATTCAGAGAGATAGAAAAGATAGAATCAGAAGAGGAACGGATCCAGGCATTGCTCAACCTGAATGCAAGAGAGAATCCGGGAGAAGGCAATATTTATTGTTGTCTTGGTTCGGAAGAAGGATTCAGCCATGTAACTCAATGGAGGACATGGGAGGAAGATCCGGGATATTTAAAAACACCTGTAAAAGATCATAGTATATATAGTATTATGGGGCTGTTTCATCAGATGGATGGTTGGTATTATGAGTTCCCTATGCCATTAACATGGGCGTGGAATGCTACGGCATTATATGGCACTCCGCTTGAAGTACGGTTTGATGGATTAGATCCGGATAAAAAATATATACTGAAAGCTTTCTATCCTAATACTTTCTTGAAAGCAGTGCATCATATGCAAAAACCGGAAGAGGATACGGAATGTAATCTTTGGGCAGGGGATGAGCTTCTGGCTTCGTCAATACCTAGAAAAGAAATGAAGAGCGATGTAACATGGGATTATGAATTGCCGCAAAATAGTTATGCAACAGGAACATTAAAATTAAGATGGCAGGTTTATGGGACTTTGAAAGCATTCGCAGTAAGTGAAATCTGGATAATTCAAAAGGATTAAAGTGTGATAACTATGGAAGCAAATTATAAAAAATATGCAGGCGGTGTCTGGCCGGTAATGCTTACACCATTTACCAGAGAGAATAAGGTAGATGAAAATGCGCTTGAAAAATTAACGGAATGGTATATTGAAAGTGGCGTAAAGGGGTTGTTTGCGGCGTGCCAGTCCAGTGAAATTTTTAATCTGACATTCGAAGAGAGGATGAAAATAGTAGAAATTACTCTAAAAGCGTCAAAAGGGCGAGTTCCTGTGATTGCAAGCGCAAATACCTCAGAAAGTTTGGAGGATCAGGCAAAAGAATTGAATGCTGTCTGGAAATTAGGTGTGGATGCGGTGATACTTCTTTCCAATCGTTTAGCTGGTCAGGATGAGGACAGTGCTGTCTGGATTGAAAACCTACATCGATTAATGAGTATGCTGGATTCGGACATGAGACTGGGAATATATGAGTGCCCTTATCCGTATAAGCGTGTACTGAACGAGGAAGAAATGCAGGCAATGATTGACACAGGAAGATTCTTCTTTATCAAAGATACTTGTTGTGATATTGACGTAATTCGAAGAAAATTGCAGCAGATCCAGGGTAGCAGTATTCAGCTCTTTAATGCAAATACCACTACACTTCTGGAATCTCTGGAGGCTGGAGCAGATGGATATTGTGGAGTAATGGCAAATTTTCATCCGGAACTGTATGTGTGGCTCTGTGATCATTACAAAGAATCTGATGCGCAAATCGTATCGCATGTATTGACCATGAATTCTTTGATTGAAAGACAGCTTTATCCGGTAAATGCAAAATGGCATTTGAAAGAAATCGAGGGATTGCCGATGGAGATATGTGCCCGTGTGAAAAATTGTGAAGAGTTAACAGAAACATTTAAAAAAGAAGTTATTGCAATGGATAGGCTTTCTAATAATATTTTTGAAAAGTATTGTACAGTCGGTAAATAAAATAACGTAAAGATAGGCTCTCTGGCACCTTTTTGTAGTGTTGGAGAGTCTTTTTGATAAATCATTACTAATAGACAGTCCCTTGCGCTGTGTTTAGAAATCCTGTAGAATAAAAGCAGTAAAATATAAACGTTGATTCTGGAGGTGATGGTTATGAAGAAAGCTTTGCCCGTCGGTGTAGATAATTTCAGAAAAATAATTACTGAAGATTATTTTTATATAGATAAAACAATGTTTATTAAAGAACTATTGGATTTGAAAGGTGAAGTGAATCTTTTTCTTCGTCCCAGGCGTTTTGGGAAGACACTGAACCTGAGCATGCTCAAATACTTTTTTGAGGATACCGGAAATGAGGAGAGCAATGCGGATAATCGTAAGTTGTTCAGTGACCTCAGAATTATGAGTGCCGGTGATCTGTATACGAATGAAATAGGAAAATATCAGATTATTAATCTGACATTGAAATCGGCAAAACAAAGGTCTTTCGAATCAGCATATGCGAAACTAAAAGAAGAAATTGCAGAAGAATTCAATCGGCATAAGGCAATTCTGGACAATAGTGTAATGACAGAGGCAGTACGTGAAAGATTTTGTAAAATTGCAGATGGGAAGGCAGAGTACGATGAGTATTCCGGTTCCTTGAAGTTTCTTAGCAAGTGTCTTTCTGAGGTTTCCGGTGAGAAAGTCATTATCTTTTTGGATGAATATGATGTTCCACTTGAAAATGCATATTTTAAAGGCTTTTATGAGCAGATGGCTGATTTTATCCGTTCCCTTTTTGAATCAGCATTAAAAACGAATGAGTATCTACAGATGGCGGTGATCACCGGGTGTCTGAGGATATCGAAAGAAAGCATTTTTACCGGACTGAATCATTTGAACATCATTTCTGTTCTTGATAAAAAATACAGTGAGCATTTTGGATTTACAGAAGCAGAAGTAATGCAGGGTATGCGTTATTATGGAGTTGAAAGCCGCTTTGCTGATATGAAAGAATGGTTTGATGGTTATAGATTTGGGGATACGGAAGTTTATAATCCGTGGAGCGTTATTAAGTTTTTGTATGATCTTGATGGAGATATTCATGCATTTCCACGGCCTTATTGGATTAATACAAGTTCCAATGATATCATCAGAAATTTGATTACGAGAGCAGATGGAGAAACCAAAGGTCAGATAGAAACACTTTTGTCAGGAAATACGATGGATATTCAGATTCATGAGGAAGTGACCTATGAAGATATGAACAGCAAAGGAGAAAGCCTCTGGAATTTCCTGTATTTTACCGGTTATCTGACGAAAGAAAGTGAATATTTTCGGGAATCTTCGATCTACCTTCGTGTACGGATTCCCAATGCGGAGGTAAAAACAATTTATCGGAATACCATTTTGTATTGGTTTCGGGAAAAGATTGCGAAAGAGGATTTTCATGATCTGTATCAAGCCATGGAGGATGGAGATTCGAAAAAGATGGGAGGACTTCTAGGTAGACAGCTTTTATCTACGATTAGTTTTTATGATAGTGCGGAGAATTTTTACCATGGATTTTTAACAGGAATACTGAGCCAAAGCAACGAATATCAGGTAAAATCAAACAGGGAGTCCGGCAATGGCCGATCCGATATTATGGTGAAAAGCTTGTCCCTGCGAGGTCGGGCGTTTATTCTGGAGGTGAAAGTGTCCGACAGGATTGATAATCTGGAAGCAGATGCTGAGAGGGCGCTGAATCAGATTTATGAGAAAAAATATATGGAAGAACTTCGGATGGAAGGGTACCGGAAGATTGACTGTTATGGGGTGGCTTTTTATCGGAAAGATTGTGAAGTCAGATTTGGGAAGGGAATATAAGATATCTAAGAAACAGACAGAGCCATAGATTTTGGATTAACAAAATCTATGGCTCAAACTATATGTGATATTATATTGTGTTTATAATTAATAACTAAGACTTCCCATACCCCAAATAGGCTTCGCACTTTGCAGTATGGTCAAAGACTTTAGAACCCAGTTCAGTTTTTTTACAACTGGTATGATTGAAAAGACTGTCATCAATGATGAATACATTCTTACGAGAGGCATCGGTAAGATCCTTGGTCCCATTACATTGCTTCAGTAACTTTCCAACATGATGCTTTACAAAAAATATCTGAATACAATTAAGTAAAGCTACCTCATCAGTATGGTTCTGTGCTAAAATGGACATTGCATAAATTTCCTTTTCTATTTTGGTTTCTGGACAATTCCATTATACCAAAGGATTGTATTTATGCCTTTTTTATTGAATCAAATATTGAGTTTTCAAGGTCTAGCACACCTTATCGGTGTGGGAAGTTTGAGTGAGTTATTATAAAATGATTCCATGGGAGATGGAAGAATCAGCCTATTTGGATGGATGTGGATTTTTTCAGACCTGGGTGAGGATTATTTTACCATTGGCAAAGCCTGCCTTTGCTACAGCCGGGGTAATGCAGTTTCTGTTATGCTGGAATGAATTTCAGTTTGCATTAACGCTGACCAGTGGACATGACAGCAGGACGTTACCTATAGCACTATATTATTTCAAGAGTGCATTTGCCAGTGATTATGGAGCAATGTTTGCAGCTATTGTATTAGTATCAATACCAAGTATTATTGTCTATGTTATAATGCAGAAATATGTAAATGCAGGATTGGTGGCAGGTGCAGTGAAGGGATAAGCTAATATAGAAAAATCAAAGAAACGAGCCATAGATTTCAATCTAAAAGAAGAATGAAATTTATGGCTTGTTTTATATAAAGAAAGTTGACAAAAATATAGGGAGAATTTAGAATCAAATGTAACATATGATATTAAAGGAACAGATACATGGAAAAACATATAGAAAATTTAAATGAGTGGCGTCAGAAGATAAAGAAGAGAGTTCATGATACTTCTGCGCTGCGGATTATTCCCGTAATTTTTTTGATTATAATTTTCGTGGGAACGTTGCTTCTGATGCTTCCGGCAGCTTCAAAAAGTGGTGAAGGAACGGGATTTACAGATGCATTGTTTACGGCAACATCGGCTACCTGTGTGACAGGTCTGGTTCGCTTTGACACCTGTACACACTGGAGCACATTTGGTCAGGTCGTGATTCTATGTCTGATACAGACCGGTGGTATTGGATTTATGAGCATTCCGCTCTGGCTGGTATCGTTGACTGGACATAAGATCGGGCTGAATTCCAGGGTCCTGATGCAGAACTCCATTTCGGCACCACAGGTAGGTGGCATGGTAAGACTGACCCGCTTTCTTTTGATGGGAACATTTGTGATGGAAGGGCTGGGAGCACTGCTATTGAGTGCTGTATTCATACCCAAATACGGTCCGGGAAAAGGAATCTACTATTCTGTGTTTCATGCGATTTCGGCTTTTTGTAATGCAGGTTTTGATTTGATGGGCGGAGAGCAACAATTTTCTTCCCTTGTTACTATGGGGAATAACTGGTATCTGAATCTGGTGATTATGATATTAATCATTGTGGGCGGTCTTGGATTTTTTGTATGGAGAGATCTGGTGGTTACTCGATTTCATTTTAAAAAATGCAAACTGCATACAAAAATTGTTCTCACAACATCTATAATTTTGATTATTGCAGGAGCGGTCATTATCTTTCTGATGGAATTTGGAGAAATCGGTACACAGGGAAAATCCATCCCGGAGCAGATGCTGAATGCGGTGTTCCAGTCGGTTACGGCACGTACCGCCGGATTCAATACAGTGGATCTGACTAAGTTGACAGAAGGAAGTATTTTCATGATGATCATGCTGATGCTGGTGGGCGGTTCCCCGGGATCTACGGCGGGCGGTATGAAAACCACAACAATAGCTGTCCTCACCATCAGTATTATTTCTATTTTCCGCAGAAAGAAGTCAGAAGAAGCTTTTGGCAGACGGATGGAAGAAGGAGTTCTCAGAACTTCAGCCTGTGTTTTTATGATATATCTGTTTTTGATCAGCGCTTCAGCTATGCTGATATCCAAACTGGAAAATGTAACGATGTTGACTGCTTTGTTTGAAACAACTTCAGCGCTGGGAACAGTAGGATTGACGCTGGGGATTACTTCTCAACTGGGGATGTTGTCAAAGCTTCTGCTGGCTTTGTTGATGTTTGTGGGAAGAGTAGGATCGCTTACTATTTTGATGGCGTTTTCATCGCCGAAAAGGATGGTTGCTTCCAAATTGCCGCTGGAAAAAGTGCAAATCGGATAAAAGAAAGGAATGGAGATTTGTATGAAATCTATTTTGATGATTGGATTGGGACGTTTTGGACGTCATATGGCAAGAAAATTTATTGAAGAAGGAAATGAAGTTCTTGCTGTTGAGAGAAATGAGGAGAGAGCGGATTCTGCAATTGAGATTGTGCAGAACATACAGATTGGTGATGCTACGGATGAAAGATTCATGCAGAGCCTGGGTGTGGATAATTTTGATATCTGTGTGATTGCCATTGGGGATAATTTTCAGACATCTCTGGAGATCACGGTTCTGTTGAAAGATTTGGGTGCGCCTTTTATACTTGCAAGAGCCAGCAGGGATATTCATAAAAAGCTGCTTCTTCGAAATGGTGCGGATTATGTAGTTTACGGAGAGCGAGAACTGGCAGAACGTCTGGCGGTGAAATTCGGTGCGGATAATATTTTTGATTATGTTGTACTGGATTCAGAATATGCTATTTATGAGGTGGCGGTACCCAGCCAATGGTACGGAAAAAGTATGGTGGAACTGTCCATCAGAAATAAGTATAAAGTCAGTGTTCTGGCAACGAAGAAAGAAGGAAAAATGTATCCGCTGCCTCATCCGGACCATGTGTTCTCACCGGATGAGACATTGCTTGTAATGGGTGATGAAGCAAGTATCAAGGGAATAATCAGATAAGTATAAGTGAGGTATAAAAATGGAAATATTTTTGGGACTTATGATTCCGTTTATCGGAACGGCTGCGGGAGCAGGTTGTGTATTTTTTCTTAGAAATCAGCTGAAGCCTCTGGTACAGAAAAGTCTTTTAGGATTTGCTTCCGGAGTTATGGTGGCGGCTTCTGTATGGTCACTTTTGATACCTGCCATGGATCAGTCAGAATCTATGGGAAAGTTTGCCTTTATTCCGGCAGCTGTGGGTTTTTTACTTGGAATCGTTTTTTTACTTTTAATGGACCGTATTACGCCGCATCTTCATCTGGGTTGTAATGAGGCAGAGGGTCCAAAATGTTCATTAAAAAAAACGACGATGCTTGTCCTGGCAGTTACCCTTCATAATATTCCGGAAGGAATGGCGGTAGGTGTGGTTTTTGCGGGAATGATGGCAGATCAGGCGGAGATCAGCCTGATGGCTGCCATGGCACTGTCTATCGGTATTGCTATTCAGAATTTCCCGGAAGGGGCGATCATTTCTCTTCCGCTTCGAAGTGAAGAGGGAATGGGAAAAGGAAAGGCATTTCTTTATGGTGCTGTTTCCGGTATCGTAGAACCGATTGCCGCAGGAATTACGATTTTGCTGTTTCGTTTTATTCAGCCGCTGCTTCCGTATCTTCTGGCATTTGCTGCAGGAGCAATGATCTACGTGGTTGTGGAAGAACTGATACCGGAGGCAAGTGAGGGAGAACACAGTAATATCGGAACGATTGGTTTTGCGGTTGGATTTGTGTTGATGATGATTTTGGATGTGGCATTGGGATAAAAAAGTACGCCGGGAGGCGTACTTTTTATGATGGGGAGAGTTGAGTATTTTGTTCACGATAGACAGAAGGAGAAACGCCGAGTTTCTTTTTAAAACTATTGCTGAAATAGTACTGATTCGTATATCCACATCTGGTACTTATTTCTTTTAAAGACAGATTAGATTTGGTCAGGTACTGGCAGGCTTTATCTATACGGCAGGCAGATATTGTATCGCTGATACTCTGTCCGCAGTTCTTTTTGTACAGGGCACTTAAATAAGCAGGACTTACATTGACGTGTTTTGATATGTCGTTCAGACAAAGAGCATTGTCTTCAAAATTCTCTACAATATAACTCTGAACCAATTCGCACAGTTGATTGTGATAGGAGTTCAGGGAGGTATCCAATTTTTGGCAGACCAGTATACACAGATCATTCATCCACTGATAAAATTGTTCGTAAGTGCTGAATTGGTCAAACTGATTGTAAACAGATATTATTTTATTTTCCAGGTCTGAAGTATCAATATTTAACTCGTAGAGAAATTTCAGTATACGGCCCAGGAGAGAATAAATCCGGATAAACAAAATATTTTTTGTGTAACATTTCTGGGATAACTCCTGAAAGAAATTGTGCAGCCATTGTTCAATTACCTGAGTATTTTTCTGGCAGATCAGCTGGATTAGTTCCTCCTCCCGGGAATCGGAAAATGAGAGCAGGCTGAATTCTTTTCCCATGGCTTCTTTTGCATCAAATATATTCTGATGAGGAAAGAAAAAACGATATTTCAGAGCGTGAGAAGCATTTTCAAAAGAAATATGCAGATCCCAGACACTGTTTACGATTGTTCCGATTCCAAAATTCAGCTGTAGTACACCATCTTTATAAGTGTCGATAAAAGTTGAAACGGTTTTATGGATGACCTGAAAAAAGTGATTGGAGTTATTTGTATTTTGTGACAGAATACAAATAATGCCGTTGAATTCTTTGACAAAGTAAATGGTATCAAAGATACTGAAATTTTCCTGAAGCAGATCCATTACGTTCATCAGCTCCATCTGATATTGCGTGATACCCAGTTCCGCTTCTATAGAGGAAGAGTTTTCTATTTCCAACTTAACCACAGAAAAATTGTTGTAGTTCAGGTTTAAATTCAGGTATTCCGCATATCTTCCAAGATGATCGTGCGCATCGCTGCCGGAATAGTGGAGCAGATCCAAAAGAAACTTTTCTGTCAGGATGGGTCGACTTTGTTTCAGCAGTTCCATATTGCGATGTTCCCGATCAATAGTACTGAAAGCGTGTTCGATCTTTTCGGTAAGATAACCATAATCTAAAGGTTTTTCAATATAATCGCAAACGCCCAGACGGATGGCACGTTTGGCATATTCAAACTTATCATATGCACTTATGAGGATGATTTTTACCATTGGATTGATGGCGATAGCCTGGCTGCTCATGGAGATTCCATCCAGATCTGGCATTTCGATGTCAGAAATGATAAGATCCACAGGTACCTTCTTGATGGCATCAATAGCAGATTCTCCGTTATTTTCCACATGAGTCACTTCTGCATTCAGACGTTTCCAGTTGATATTTTTTATAATGCCTTCGGCGGAAAGATAATTGTCATCTACAATCATCACTTTTTTCATTTTTATTCCTCCATTTGTTCAAAAATAATGGTAACCTCTGTACCTTCTCCGGGAGTACTTTCGATTTGCACGGAACCATTTCCGAAAGAAGGGCTTGAGATCCTTTTATTTACATTTCCGATTCCAAAATGTTTTTCATAATTTACTGTTTTATTTTTCAACGTATCCTGTAATTCTTTCAGCTGCTCTGGTGGTATTCCGATTCCGTTATCGATAATGGTAATAATGACTTCATCATCTCCATACATGACATTCAGTATGATATGAATACTTGTAGTGCTGCGGGAATATCCATGCTGAATACAATTTTCAAGAAACGGCTGTAACGTAAACTTACAAATCAGATAATTTTCGATACCATCTTCCGTATATATTTCCCAGGACAACGTGTCATTATGACAAAGTTTTTCCATCTCAAGATAAAGTCTTGCTATTTCCAGTTCATCCTTTATAGAAATGCGTTCTTGTGATTTACGCAAAGATAACCGGTAAAAACGGGTCAGGTCAGTGATCATTTGATCGGCAATATCCAGTTTCCTCAAGCTTTGGCAGGTTTTAATGGTTCCCAGAATATTGTAGAGAAAATGAGGATTGATCTGGGATTGTAGCAGCTGATACTTCAGTTTTTCTTCTGAAAGAGACAATTCCAGGATGGACTGCATGTTTTCGTTCAGGGATGACTGCATGTTTATAAAGGTAAGTCCCAGAGTGTCAATTTCGTCATAAAAAGAAGGATCTTTGGAAACAGGCAGCAGGTTTTCGCAGGTAACTTCTTTGCCCAGACGAAAGTTTTGCATAGCGTTTGACAGGCGTCGGAGACGTACAGAGAGATTCCCTGAAATCATTATGATGATTAAAATAGTCAGAGGTATTGTTATAAGCAAAGTGATCACAATTGTTTTCAGAAGAATTCTTGTGTTTTCTCTGATATATTTTTTGGGAATTTCCGTTACATGGTACCAGCCGTTATCCAGTTGTACCGAATGATAATGAATCTGATTCTGAACATATGTAGTTTCTGTATGTGAAGAAACCGATGAAAAATTTTCTTCTGTCAGACGGATACCGCATTGGGTTTTGTCAGTATGTGCCATAATTGTTCCATCCTGCGATAAGATATAACTGGTAATCCGGGCATCGGAAAAAGTCTCTGACAGAGCATCCGAAAATTCATAGGGATTCAGGAGAATCAGGTAAGCATATTCCAGTTCCCCACTGCTTTGGTTGCGGAGAACCCGGCAACAGGCAACCACATCATTTGCAGAGTCTGTTTCGGATAAAACAAAAGGTAATTTCAAATTGGTCTGATAGAACCATATAGAATCTGTACCCGGATTTTCCAACTGTTTGTCAGACAGATGGAAATCTGAAAATTGTACCAGTGGATAAAAATAAAGTCCCTCTGCTGCACCCAGCTGGTCTTGTGGAAGAAAAATCATAATATGATGAAAACCAAAAGTAGTTTTATAGAGATAAATATTGTTGCGAACATCATTGAATACAGAGAGATACTCATCAAGATCACTGACGGAATGAGAAAGTGTATACATATTGTACTGGATGGAATCGGCCACATTCTCCGTTTGTTTCAGTCGATTATTGATCTGCATATTTAATTGATCATCGGCAAGAATAGTGGAATTTATGATCCGATCTGCCGCAATCTCATAAGTTACATGATAAAAGATAATACCGATGATACTTAAAGGAAGTAAAGTACATATGAAAAAAGCAAGAAGCAGTTTGGTACGAAAACCGGAAAACGTAGATCGCAGTTTTTTATAAATATTTTTCATGGCTGAAAATTCCTTTCCTGGCAGTGAAACAGTATTTGAGAACTGTTGTATGTTACGGTTTTCATTATAAAAAAAGAGTAATCGGATTTCAACAAAGATAAAAATAATATAAATGAATCAAAAAATATTGTATTTCGTTTCTCAGGGGATTTTGGTATTTTTTACCTATCAAAAACAACAGACGGCAAACAAAAAGATGAGATGCCGGGAATGGAGGAACGAATGAAGAAGAAAGTGGTAAGTCTTATGCTTTGCGTGGCAATGGCAGCAGGAATGTTTACAGGATGTGGCGGGGGAAATTCCGATAAAGCCACATCAACAACAGATGGTACAGAAGCAGCATCAGGAAAAAGTGATGAAGAATATGATCTGACACTGTACAGTATCAACACAACAGATGAAGATTTTGATGAGTGGCTTCAGAATGTGGAGGAAGCAACAGGACTGAATATCAATGTAATCGCAGCTCCGACAGATTCAGATACTCGTCAGCAGAAGATTACAACTATTTTGTCTACAGGTGATGCAAGTGTGGATATTATTGAAATTAATGATGAAATGAGTGCATCATTTAAAAACTCAGGATGGTTGGAAGGTCTGAATGATACTGTTATGACAGAGGATATCAGAGGTGAATTTGCACAGGGTTATCTGGAACAGATGATTACCGATAAAGATGGTAATATCGTAGGAGTACCTGGATATGCAGGATATCTGGCATTCTGGGTAAATCAGGAAATTATGGATGAAGTGGGAATCACATCTATTGATACGAAAGAAGATTTTGTAAAATATCTGGAAGCTGCTTCAGGTGATGGAAGATATGGATATGGCGGTTCCTGGGAGAAAACTTATGTGTTCAATGAAATCGCACAGTTTGTAAATATGTTCGGCGGTGACTATTTTGACTGGACAAACCCGGCAAATAAAGAAGCGATTCAGTTCATGCATGATATGGTAGCCAACGGTCAGACACCGATCGATCAGGTTGCTGATAAATATGAACAGATGAATCCGAAAGCAAATGATGGAAAATACGGAAGCCTGTTTATGTGGGGACTTGGAACTGATTATGAAAAAGCTGGTATGCTGGGAGATGATAAAATCCATATGGCTATGGTGCCGGATTTCAGCGGAACAGGTGAAAGAGCAATTTTTACAGATTCTTGGAGTTATGTATTAAATGCTGCATCCCAAAATAAAGAAGCAGCGATCAAATTCCTGCAGTATATGGCAGATGAAGGTGGAATGGAAGCTTCCTATAAAGCATTTGACCGTTATCCGGCCAGAGCAGATGTAGCAGAAAAAGTTGTACCTGACACAGATCCTGCAAAAGAAATGTACAGCAGATATGCATCAGAATGTAATGTACAGGGACGTCCGATGCTTCCGCAGACCATGGAATTCATTACAGATATGGGAACCATTTTCCAGTCATGCATGAAAGACGAAATCACAGTGGATGAGTTCTGTGTAAAAGCACAGGAACTGGTTGAAAAATATAGTGCATAAAAACTGGTGTACGAAAGAGCAGGGAAGAGTACTGTTTCTGTAAATAATAGATAGGAGTTATGGGGCATCGCAGAAATCAATCTTCATGCGGTGCCCTTTGATCTGAGATGTAATATTTTATTGAATAGGAGAAGAAAAGGTGACAATCAGTAAAAAATCAATGAGGTGGATACCATGGATGCTGATTCTTCCGGTAGTAATCATCCGGGGATTTACAACGCTGTATCCGATTCTGGTAACACTGAAAAACAGTTTATTTGATATAAAAATTTTGTCCGGTGTTAATGAATTTGTCGGATTGGCGAATTATGTAAATGTATTTAAAGATGCAAAAGTAATTACGTCTATTAAGTTTACAGTGATATTTGTAGTGGTATCTATGATATTTCACGTTGTTCTCGGAGTAGCCCTTGCTTTAATTTTGAATATGAAATTCAGAGGACGTCGTTTCCTGAGAACAATTGTTCTGATTCCCTGGGCAATGCCGGCTGTTGTAATAGGTATGGCAGCAAAATGGGCGTTTAACAATGATTATGGTCTGATTAACGATTTGATTCGTCGTTTTGTGTCAGATTTTCAGTATAACTGGCTGATCAATACAGGTTCGGCCAGAGCAGCAGTAATTGCAATGGATTTATGGAAGGATCTTCCGTTTTTTGCCATTCTTGTGTTATCGGGACTGCAGTTTATTTCCAGTGATATTTATGAGGCTGCAAAGGTTGATGGCGCAAATGGTATTCAGAGTTTTTTCAGAATTACGTTGCCTTTAATTACTAAAAATGTAATTACACTCTGTATTCCGTTTACACTCTGGAGACTGACTACATTTGATCTGGTTTATGCTATGACATCCGGTGGTCCCGGTGAGGATACATCCCTAATTGCATATCGTATAACAATGGAAGCTTTTACAAACCTGAATGTAGGATATGCATCTACGTTGGCAGTTATGTTGTTTATCGTTATGGCAGTTTTCAGTTGGTTCAATATCCATGTTATGAGTAAATATTCTGATTAGGGGGGACATTGATGAAAAACAGTAAGAAATATCAATTCTATAGAGGTTGTGTGGCAGCAGGACGTTGGGTGCTGTTTGTAATCGTGGCATTTTTAATTTTATTCCCTGTTTTCTGGATATTTATATCTTCCATCACACCACCGGGAGAGCTGTTTAAAATGCCTATTGATTATTTACCGGATCATCCAACATTAGATAGTTATAGATTTTTGATTGAAAATGTTGGACTTCTTGATAAAATAGGAAATACAGTATTAATTGTTGGAATTACGTTGGTGGTCAGTACCATTTTATGTGCGATGGCTGCTTATGGATTTGCCAGATTTCAGTCAAAAGGAATTAAAGTTGCTTTTGGATTTATTCTTGCTACCATGCTGATTCCGGAAGTAGTTACTGCCAGACCGCTGTATGAATTTATGCAGAAAGTTGGATTATATGATACGTATCCGGGATTGATTATTTTGTATATCAGTGCGGTAGTTCCGTTTACGGTTTTGATTTTGAATAACTTTGTAGGTGAAATACCGGTTTCTCTGGAAGAGGCAGCGGCTATAGATGGAGCCACCTTTACACAACGATTGTTTCGAGTGGTGATTCCACTGATGAAACCGGCTATTGCGACAGTTTGTATTATCAATTTTATTACATGCCTGAATAACTTCTTTACTCCATTGTATTATTCTAATGGGATTCAGGTATTGTCCGTAGCTATTGTACAGCTTCCGCTTCGGGATAATATGTATGGAGTTCCCTGGGATCTGGTAAGTGCTATGGGTTGGATTATTCTTCTGCCGATTATCATCTTTGTAGCAATATTTGAAAAACAGATCATGGATGGTATTATGGCAGGCGGTGTGAAAGCGTAAGAGAGGAAGGTGTAGAAATGTTTGATATGTCAGGAAGTTTGGGAACATTGCCATTGGCAAAGCATGTGAAGAGCAGGGCAATCAATGCGGAAAATCCCCGGGGAGAAAAAGGAAAAGGCGGGATGGCGGCCAGTCATCTGGGTCCATCCAGAAAAGGAAGTCCATGCCTGAGAGATATTCCCAGTGGGGAAACCGTTACTTTGGCAGAAATTGACGGACCGGGTGTGATCAACCATATCTGGATTACCGTTACAAATAAAACTACAGAGGCGGATTGCTTTGTCCTTCGGGATCTGGTGCTTCGTATGTACTGGGATGATGAGGAGGAACCTTCTGTGGAAAGTCCTCTTGGAGATTTCTTCTGCTGCGGTTTCGGAAGAGAATGTATCGTAAATTCAGTTCCGATCGTGGTGGTGCCAAGCAGAGGTATGAACTGTTATTTCCAGATGCCATTCAGAAAGAAAGCCAAAATCACTCTGGAAAATCAGCATGCAAATCCAATCCCTGCCTTCTTTTATCAGGTAGATTATTGTCTTCATGAAGAATTGCCGGAGGATATTGCATATTTCCATGCACAGTGGAGACGTGAGAAAATCACCCAGCTTCAGAAAGATTATGTAATCCTTGACCAGGTAAAAGGAAAGGGTCATTATGTTGGAACCTACATGGCACTTACAACACTGGAGAGATACTGGTGGGGTGAAGGTGAGATTAAGTTCTATATGGATGGGGATGAAGAGTATCCAACCATTTGCGGCACAGGAACGGAGGATTATTTTGGAGGATCCTGGAGTTTTGCAAAACAGGTAAATGGTAAGACGGTAGAACAGAATTACTGTACACCATATCTTGGATATCCGTATTATTCCTCCCATGATGAAGAAATACATAATTTGTATCATAACGATGATTGTATGCCGATGAGAGGATTTTACAGGTGGCATATTCAGGATCCTGTCTGCTTTGATGAGGACTTGAAGGTAACAATTCAACAGATTGGCGTAGGTTACCGAGGGTTATTTGAACGTCAGGATGATGTGGCAAGTGTTGCTTACTGGTATCAGACAGAGCCGCATCAGAACTTTGAACCACTTATGAGAAAAGAGGATCGTTGGCCAAGATAAGGTGACAGGGTGTAAGAGTGAAAAAACTGGTTTTAGTATTTATATGTGTCATTGTACTTTCAGGGGTTGGGTGTGGTATTGAAGAAAATCAAATAGAAGAATCTCAGAAGGAGACGAAATATTCTGACGAAATCACTTTGATGCATGTAGATGGAGATAAAGAAGAATTTCAGCAGTTTATAGAAGAAACGGAAGAAAAACTTCAGATAAATATCAATGTCATGACCAGCCCTCAGAATGCGGACAGCCGCCATGCTAAAATCTCAACCATTCTTTCATCCGGTGATGATTCTGTGGATATCATTGCAGTAAATGATGAGATGATGTGTGAATTTAAGTATCAGGGGTATCTGGAATGTCTGGGGAAAGAAGTAATGCCCGATGAGATACTTTCATGCTATCCTCAGGATTACATGGAGAAGATTGCCATGGTTGATGGAGAAGTCTATTCTGTTCCCTATCTTATGGATATCATGTTGTTTTGGGTAAATGAGGAATATCTGTCAAAAGCCGATCTGGAAGAAATACGTACAAAAGAAGATTTTGATAAACTTCTGGAAACGGATTACGGTTATCAGAATTATGGTTATGGAAGCGCATGGGAGGAGTCTTATGTATATAATGAACTCTCTCAATTTATCAATATGTTTGGCGGTGATTACCAGGATTGGTCAAATGAGAATACCAGGGAAGCCGCAGCGTACCTTCATGATATGATGAAAAATGGGCATGTGCCGAAAGAACAGTTTCTGGATCAGTATGAGCAGATGGAACAGAAATTTATCTCCGGACAGTACGGATCTATATTTATGTACAGTGGGGCTATAGAGGTTTTTATGCGTGCCGGACTATATGATGAAGCAAAGGTACATGCAGCGGAAGTTCCAATGTTTAAAGAGAATATTACCAATGTTGCTACCTGGCAGTATGTGTTAAATAAGGCTTCCGGAAATAAAGAAGCGGCAAAGAAATTCTTAGCCTATGCGGCAAGTCGGGAAGGCAGTGTGGCATATTCTTCGGCGATACACTGTCTGCCGGCCAGAATGGATATCATTATGGAGGAGGATCTTGGAATTCCGGATATGGATGTAATGAGAACGTATGTGGAAAATACGGAACTGAAAGCAAGACCATTTACCAGTCATCCTATGGAAGATATTAAGAAAATGGGAAAACTCTTTCAAAAATATGCAGCTGATGAAATGAATCTGGATGAATTCTGCAGGCAGGCGCAAAATATAGTGGATGAGAAAGATTGAGCATAAATTAGTGGAGTGCAGTGAATGAAAATAATCACAGCACTCTTTTTTGTATAAAATAATAAAGTTTATACAGAAAATATAGAGTTTATTAATTGTAAAAGGGAATCAAACATGCTAGTATTTTATTAATCAAATGAAATTTCAGGAAAGGCAGAAGTATGGAAAAAGTCATTATACAGGACCAGGATTTTAAAGAAAAAATGAAAAATCTGGTGGAGCCATATCTTGCAATCAGAAAAAGGGAATTATGGCTGGAAAGGGAGCCGGAAAGAAAAATTCATTGTGTGAAGTATCATGCAGATAATCCGAAAGCTGTAGTGATGATTTCTCATGGTTATACAGAGACGGCAGAGAAATATAAGGAAATTATATATTATTTCCTGAAAGCCGGATATCACGTATATATGCCGGAACATTGCGGTCATGGTTATAGTTATCGCCTGACGGATGACCTTTCTCTGGTTTATGTGGACACTTATAAAAGATACGTGGAAGATTTTCTGTTTGTGTCCCGAATTGCAAGAGAGGAAAATCCGGAATTGCCGATGTTTTTATATGGACATTCCATGGGTGGGGGAATTGCGGCTGCTGTGGCAGCCCAGTCGGGTGATCTGTTTCGAAAAGTGGTTTTGTCTTCCCCGATGATTCGACCGCTTACGGGAAAGGTTCCCTGGCGAACTTCCAGGCTGATTGCAGGAATCTGTTGTCTGACCGGGAAAAGCGAAAAGTATGTGATAGGGCAGGAGCCGTACACAGGAGAGGAAGATTTTAAGAACAGCTCTTCCAGCTCCATAGAAAGATATGAATATTATCAGGAAAAGCGCAGGCAGGAACCATTGTATCAGTTAAATGCGGCATCTTATGGGTGGCTGTACAGCGCAGCCAGACTGAATGGATATCTTCAGAGTACAGCCTGGCGAAAGATAAGAGTACCGGTATTGGTTTTTCAGGCAGAAAATGATCATCTGGTATCTAAAAAGGAGCAGGAGCGTTTTGTAATAAAGTTAAACTTGAGAGGACTGACATCCGGAAAAATGGTGAAAGTTCCGGGAATAAAACATGAAATTTTTAATTCCAGCGGAAGAGTGCTGGAGATATACTGGAAAAAAGTGTTTGCATTTTTGCGTGAAGAATAAAATGAGAAAAGGAGAACAGCAATGAAAAGAAGAGTCAGAACATTCAGCGGTACAAAAAATCCTTCTGTAAGTGAAAGAGAAATTAAAAACCGGACAGTTGCACGGAAAGCGGCGGCGGAAGGTATTGTACTGATGAAAAATGAAGGAGTTCTTCCTCTGAAGAAAGGCAGTAAAATAGCTTTATTTGGAAGTGGAGCCGGTCAGACCATTAAGGGCGGAACAGGATCCGGTGATGTAAATGAACGTGAAGTGGTAAGCATTTATCAGGGACTTTTAAATGCGGGTGTAGAGATTACCAGCCGGGACTGGGTGGAAGATTTTCAGAAAATTTATAAGAAGTCCAGAGAAGACTGGAGAGAAGAAATTTTTCGGGAAGCACAGGGAAAGGCATCTATGGATTTCTTTCAGATTTATGCCTCACATGCATATGAGATGCCATCGGGACGTCCGATCCTGGAAAATGACATGAACGGAGCAGACATAGCTGTTTATGTAGTAAGCAGAGTAGCAGGGGAAGGTGCAGACCGTTTTGAGAAAGAAGGAGATTATTATCTGACGGAGCATGAGAAAGAGGATCTGAAAATGATATCCGCTCAATGTAAAGATGTGATTGTGATTCTGAATGTAGGCGGTCAGATCGATCCTGGAGAAATTCTTGCCATACCAAATGTAAAAGCAATTTTGAATATTGTTCAGCCGGGTATGGAAGGTGGAAATGCTCTTGCGGATATTTTAACCGGAAAGGTGACACCAAGCGGTAAACTGACGGATACCTGGGCAAAGAAATATAGTGATTATCCCAATTCAGAAACATTCAGCCATAACAACGGCAATATTCAGACAGAGAAATATGAAGAGGGCATCTATGTGGGATACCGCTACTTTGACAGTTTCCAGGTGGATGTAGAGTACCCATTTGGATTTGGTCTTTCTTATACGGGTTTTGATATTCTGCCGGGTGAAGTCAGGGCAGATGAAACTTCGGTCAGTGTGGAAGTAACTGTGAAAAATACAGGTAAAACTTACAGTGGCAAAGAAGTAGTACAGATCTATGCATCCTGTCCGCAGGAAGGCATGCCAAAGGAATACAGACGTCTGTGTGGTTTTGCGAAAACAGATCTGTTGAAACCACAGGGCAGTGAGACGATGACGATCACATTTCCGGCAAAAGCACTGGCTTCTTTTGATGAAGAAACTGCGGCGTGGGTTTTGGAAAAAGGGCTGTATGGTATCTGGATCGGAAACTCTTCTCAAAATGTGGTCCTTTCGGGAGCACTTTCGGTAAAAGAGAATGTGATTCTGGAAAAAGTGCAGCATATCTGTCCTCTGAAAGAAGAGCTGAAAGAAATCGTTCGTCCGGAAGAGACGATCCGTCAACTGGAAGCAGCATGGCATAAAGAATTGGATCATAAAGGAATTGTGCCGGTTGTATTTGCACCTGTGGCTGAGCAAAAAGAGAGAATACCTGCGGGTGAACCGGAACAGATGGCATCGGAGCTTGTGGAAAAACTGTCGGATGAAGAATTGATTGCCATGGTGATTGGTGAGATCAGTAAAGGACAAGATAATGCTCTGGGATCAGCCGGAATTATGGTTCCGGGAGCTGCCGGAGAGACAAGCGGTATTCTGGAAGACAAATGGGATGTTCCCGGTGTTTCCATGGCTGATGGACCTGCAGGTCTGCGGTTAATCAAAAAATATGATGTAAATCCCAAAATCGGTGAGATATATGATGTGGGACTGCTGGCAGCACTGGAGGGAGGTTTCTTTGCAAATGATGAGGCCCATGAAGATGCAGATACTTATTATCAGTACTGTACGGCAATACCTGTGGGAACTTTGTTGGCGCAGACATGGAATATGGAACTTCTGGAAGAAACCGGAAAGGCAGTTGCCAAAGAAATGCAGGAATTTGGTGTAGCATGGTGGCTGGCTCCCGGTATGAATATCCACAGAAATCCTTTGTGTGGCAGAAATTTTGAGTATTATTCAGAGGATCCGCTGGTAAGCGGAATGGCAGCTGCAGCGATAACCCGTGGTGTACAGTCGGTGGAAGGCGTAGGAACGACGATTAAGCATTTTGCTTGCAACAATCAGGAAGATAACCGTTTGGGCTCCAATAGTGTACTTTCTGAGAGAACTCTTCGTGAGATTTATCTGAGAGGATTTGAGATTGCAGTAAAAACTTCTCAGCCAATGGCAATCATGACATCCTACAATGAGATCAATGGCGTTCATGCAGCTAACTGTAAAGATACCTGTACGACTGCTGCAAGAGAGGAGTGGGATTTCCAGGGGATTATCATGACAGACTGGACAACCACGATGCCTCATGGCGGAAGTATACCGTGGAAGTGTGTACAGGCGGGCAATGATCTGATCATGCCGGGATGGGATGGAGACAGCGAGAGTATTCGCAAAGCACTGGAAGACGGGAGTCTTGACAGAGAAGAACTGAAAGCCTGCGTAAAACGGATGCTGAAAGTAATATACCAGACCCTGGGATATGAAGACTGTGTAAGCTACGGTGCACAGTTTAAAAATATGGAGCCGTATGTTCATGTGAATCGAAAATGAAATTAATCCGGGACAGGGGACAGACCCCTGTCCTAAAAAAGGAGAAGGCTTATGATTAAAGGATTTAAAATGAAATTATTTCCGGGACAGGAAGAAGAATATGAAAGAAGGCACAATCTGCTGTGGCCGGAAATGAAAGATATGATTCATGAACACGGAGGAAAAAATTATACTATTTTTCTGGATAAAAAAAATTAACATTGTTTGGATATATCGAAATAGAAGATGAAGAACTGTGGGCCAAAGGTGCGGATACTGCAATCAATCGTAAATGGTGGGATCATATGGCAGATATTATGGAAACAAACCCGGATAACAGTCCTGTATGTGAAGATTTAAAAAATGTTTTTCATCTGGATTAAAAAATAGTGTGTTGAGAAACTCCATTTTCGAAATAGGAGCTTCTCGGCATACTATTTTTTTGCATACCTCCAGGACAGGTGTCTGTCCCCTGTCCTGGAAAAAATTGATTTACATGGTTTGTCTGCCTTGTTATAATATAATAAGGCGAAAAATGCCCGGAAGATAAAGAGAGGACGCTGGAACTGCCGGCGAAATGGACAGGAAAATGAAAGTTGTAATTCTGGCAGGTGGATTTGGTACGAGAATCAGTGAGGAAAGCCAGCTGAGGCCGAAGCCAATGGTGGAAATAGGGGATAAACCCATACTCTGGCATATCATGAAATTGTATTCTCACTATGGATATCATGAATTTGTGATATGCTGCGGATATAAACAGCATATGATAAAAGAATGGTTTGCGGATTATTATCTGCATAATTGTGATATTACCTTTGATTTTACGCAGGAAAATAAAATGATCGTTCACAATAATATATCTGAGCCTTGGAAAGTAACGCTGGTGGACACCGGTTTGAATACCATGACCGGAGGTCGGATCAAGAGAGTGAAAGAGTATCTGGATGGGGAACCGTTTTTTCTTACCTACGGAGATGGGGTGTCAGATGTGAATATTGAGGAGTTGCTCAGTTTTCACAAAAAAGGCGGTCGGATGGCTACTTTGACAACAGTTCAGCCCATGGGTCGATTTGGCTCTTTGGATATCCGGGAAGACGGAGAGATTACAAATTTCCGTGAGAAGAAGATAGAAGATAGTGGTTGGATTAATGCGGGATTTATGGTGCTGGAACCGGAAATCATCGATTTGATTCAGGATGACAGGACTGTATTTGAAAAATATCCACTGGAAGAAGCAGCAAGACGCGGACAGCTGGATGCATACCGTCATAAAGGATTTTGGCAGTGCATGGATACCATGAGCGAGAAGAAAAAACTGGAAGACATGTGGGCAGCCAACGAAGCCCCATGGAAAGTCTGGGAATGATGGAGAAAAGTATGAGTGATAAAAATTTCTTTAACGGGAAAAAAGTATTTTTGACCGGGCATACGGGATTTAAAGGTTCCTGGCTGTCCAGGATACTGATATTGTCAGGAGCGGAGGTAACAGGATATTCTCAGGAGCCGCCTACAGACCCTAATCTGTTTTCCATACTTGAATTAGAGAAAGAGATGAATTCCATAATCGGCGATGTGCGGGATAAAGAAAAATTAGCGAAAGCCGTGAAAGAAGCGCAGCCGGAACTGGTGATGCATTTGGCAGCGCAGCCAATCGTGCGGGAATCCTACAAAAATCCGGTGGAAACCTATGAAACCAATGTAATGGGAACTGTCAATATTCTGGAAGCGGTAAGACAGGCGGGAAGTGTGCGTTCATTTTTGAATGTGACTACAGATAAGGTGTATAAAAACAATGAATGGGAATGGGGATACCGGGAAACCGATGAACTGGACGGATATGACCCTTATTCCAACAGTAAATCCTGTTCCGAGCTGGTGACACACAGTTATAACAGTTCATTTTTGAAGGAAATGGGAATTGTTGTTTCTACAGCACGAGCAGGTAATGTGATCGGCGGCGGAGACTTTGCGGCTGACAGGATTATTCCCGATTGTGTGAGAGCGGTGTCTTCCGGTCATAAGATTCAGGTAAGAAATCCCCATTCTACCAGACCGTATCAGCATGTGCTGGAACCTTTGGGGGCATATCTGATGATCGTAAAAGAACAGTATGAGAATCCTAACATGGCAGGAGCTTACAATGTGGGACCGGATGACAGAGACTGTATCACAACAGGAGAACTGGCAGATCTTTTCTGTGGTGCATGGAAAAATGGAGCGGCATGGGAAAATCTGTATGCGGGAGGACCTCATGAGGCAAATTTTCTGAAATTGGACTGTTCCAGGATTAAAAATATATTTGGGTGGAAACCTCACTGGCAGGTTAAAGATGCGGTGGAAAAATCGGTAGAATGGTATCAGGCATGGATTAACGGGGTGGATATGGTGAAACTGACAGACGAGCAGATTGAGACCTATTATCACTGTTGAGGCATATAGTCCTGAATGAATTATAGGAATGGTTTGAGGTTTGAAAAAATGGAAAGAAAAAGAGAAGTCATCTGCGGAAGTGCTGCACTGCTGATATCGGCTGTATTTTTTGTCTGTTGTCTCAGGGTTCAGTCACTGGCAGAGATTATATCATCTTATGGAAATATCAATATTCTTGTATATGGCATGACACTGGTTTTGTTTTGTCTTGCTTTTGCTGCGGGGATGTTGTTGTTTTCGCAAAATAAAAAATGGAATATGGCAATCCTTGAAAATAAAAAAGTCAAATGGACAGCATGGATAACATTACTGGCAGCCAATGTAATTTTTTTTGTTGTGATGCTGTATAAAGAAACGGATCAGTATGCAGGAGTTGCCTATAAATATGGCTGGCATACCCAGCCATTTCTCTTTGGAGTCGTTGCTTTTACGTTGGAAACGGCAATATTCTTATGGGTATATTCCAACTGGAAGGCAGATGGAAAAGCGGCAGATTGCTTCGTGTGGTGTGTTTATGGTATTCTTACGATTCTTGTCTGGTACAGTATGGATACACCGAATATATTCGGACGAGGACAGAGTGGTGACTGGTTTCACGCGCATGCCTATTATAATTCCATATATAACGTACATTGGGGAATGCCGTATACGGATGAATTGACCAGTGTTTACGGACATTATGCTCTACTTTGGAAAATTCCCATGAAACTTATTGGAGGAGATTTTCGCAAATTTGTCTTTTTGATAGCAGCGTTAGGAGCATTTACTCATCTTTGTGCTTTTCTGGTACTGCATCATGTTGTAAAGAGCAGATTACTCCGGATTTTGGGAGCAGTTGCAATCACATTTCCCATACTGGGGATGCGCGGTGGATATTACTGGCAGGTATGGCCACATAGAATGGTTTTCCCAATGATTCTTCTGTTATACGCGGTATTGGTTTTGAAGAAAAATAAACTCAGTTGGAAAACATCTGTGGGAGGATATATCATTTGTATTTTGGCGGTGATCTGGAACACGGAAACCGGAATGATACTGGCTGTAGCATGGGCAGGAATGCATTTGTCAATAATCCTCAGCAGACAAGATTTCACATGGAAAAAACTGTCTGCCGGAATGATGTTACATGGTGCCGGAGTCGTCGGATCATTTTTGGGAGCTTTCGGTACAGTAAACTTGTACAATATTTTAAAACACAGCCCGGCCAATACGATCAAAGAATTTTTGATTCCCCTTATATCAGACAGTTATATGACAGATATTCTTCGACTGGATCTTCCCATGTATCCCAGTGCGTATATGCCGGAATTGATATTGTTTTTAATGGGAGTTGCGCTGGGAATTTCTCAGTGGAAAAAGGTTCAATCCACATCCTGTAGGGTATCCTGGGATATACATCTGATATTTTTTATGAGTGTCAGCGCACTGGGCCGAATGGTGTATTATATAAATCGTCCTTCTTATCATAACCTGGATTGCTGTCATTTTTCAGCAGTGATTCTTATGGCATGTTTTGGACAGAAAGGACTTTATTTTCTGAAAAATAGAGAATGGAAGAGAATAGAGAAAATATCTTTTGATAAAATAATCATGAACGGAATAGCTTCCCTGTGTGTGATTGTTCTTCTGATGCTTTCAACATGTAATGTTTTGCAATTTTCGCAGAATAGCCAGATCAAAGAAAATTTTCATAATAAAGAAGAAATGGATCATCTTGCCCGGGAAATTGCAGATCATGTCCCGGCAAATACATTTGGGTTTGGATTAAATGTTGCGGAGCTTTACAGTTGGCTTCACTGGAATACACAATATTTCAGTATTGATTTCAGTGATTTATCAGTGGTGAAACAGGGCGGTGTACGGTTGGCTGATACATTGAAAGAACAGAATATAGAATATTTGCTGACTACGAAATCTACATTGCCAATATGGGAACGAAATAATCCGGAAGAGTATCAGTGGTTTTGTGAGAATTATACCGTAGAAAAGAGTTTTTCTATTTCTCTGGAAGAATATCAATTTTATATAAGAAAGTAAGAGGAGATAAAAATGTTTGAACAGATGACAGAGCAGGAAGCCAGAGCGCAGATTCTGGAGATGACGAAAGAATATTGTGAAAAATATCATAATCATAAAAAACCGTATGAAAAAGGAGACAGAATTCCCTATGCATCCAGAGTATATGGTTCAGAGGAAATGGTGAATCTGGTTGACAGCTCACTGGAGTTCTGGCTGACAGCCGGACGGTTTACAAAAAAATTTGAAAAAGAATTTGCTGAATATCTGGGAGTAAAATACTGCTCGCTGGTAAACTCCGGATCATCGGCAAATCTGCTGGCTTTTATGGCATTGACATCCCCACTTTTGAAAGAACGTCAGGTTCTGCCGGGAGATGAGGTGATTACTGTAGCGGCGGGATTTCCTACAACAGTGGCTCCCATGATTCAGTATGGGGCTGTGCCGGTCTTTGTAGATGTGACAATTCCTCAGTATAACATTGATCCGCAGCTTCTGGAACAGGCAGTTTCAGAAAAAACCAAGGCAGTTATGCTGGCTCATACATTAGGCAATCCGTTTGATCTTCAGGCGGTTCGGGATTTTTGTCGGAAGTATGATCTGTGGCTGATCGAGGATAACTGTGATGCTCTGGGGTCCCGATATGTAATTGACGAAGAAGAAAAACTGACGGGAACCATCGGAGATATCGGAACTTCCAGTTTTTACCCACCGCATCATATGACAATGGGAGAAGGCGGTGCTGTATATACGTCCAACCCGCTGCTTCATAAGATTGTCCGTTCTCTCAGAGACTGGGGAAGAGACTGTGTATGTGCGCCGGGACAGGACAACCTTTGCGGGCACAGATTTGACCGTCAGTATGGGGAACTTCCGCTGGGATATGATCACAAATATGTGTATTCACATTTCGGATATAATCTGAAGGCTACAGATATGCAGGCAGCAGTGGGATGTGCACAGTTGGAAAAATTCCCTACTTTTGTGGAAAAGAGAATCCATAATTTCGATTATCTGAAAAATGCACTGAAAGGGACGGAGGATAAACTGATTCTTCCGGAACCATGTAAGAATTCTACACCGAGCTGGTTCGGATTTTTGATTACCTGTCGGGAAGGTGTGGACAGAAATCAGCTTGTACAGGCGATTGAGGCAAAAGGTGTACAGACAAGAATGCTGTTTGCGGGCAATCTGATCAAACACCCGTGTTTTGATGGTATGCGTGCTTCCGGCAAAGGATACCGTGTGGCAGGAACGCTGGAAAATACAGACAGGATTTTAACAGATACCTTCTGGATCGGTGTATATCCGGGTATGACAGATGAAATGCTGGATGCTATGGCAGAGGCTATTAAGGAAGCACTGTAAAGGAGAAAGATATGTTTTTGGATGAGAAACTTCGCTGGGCGGGTTTCTGGATGCTGGACGCGCTGAAAGGAAAGCCGGTTCGAAAATATTATGATCAGATAAAATATGCATGGCAGCACGGAACTTCCGTGGAGGAGACAGAAGAGAGAATTCAGGCATTGATTTCTCATGCAGTAAAGACGACAGAGTTTTATAAAAAGTATCCGGAAGGTATCAGGCTGACGGATCTGCCTGTGGTCAATAAAGATACGTTTCGTGAGAATTATGCAGATTTTCTATCTGATTCATATAAAAATGCATCGGATAATCGGGAGATGTGTACCAGCGGTTCTACGGGAACGCCGCTTCGGATGATTCAGAATAAAGATAAAATCAATCACAATACAGCAGGCGGTATTTTTCTGGGAGCCGCAGCGGGATATTATATCGGCATGAAAGAAGCGTTTATCCGTGTCTGGGTAAATAATGTAAAAAAAGGAAAGCTTCAGCTTTTGATGGAAAACCTGATCATGATGGACAGTTCCCGGATGGATGATGAGGCGCTGGAGCAGATGCTCCAAACCATTAAAAAGAAAAAGGTAAAATGTCTGGTAGGTTATTCGTCTGCACTTGGCGAACTGAGCCGATATATGGAAGAAAAAAAGATTGACGGTGCAGGATTTTCTGTGAAAGCGATTATTCCGATTTCCGAGACAATGCCGGATCCAGTAAGAAGGAAGCTGGAGGCACAGTTTCAGTGTCCGGTCCGTGCGTGGTACTCCAATGAAGAAAATGGAATCATGGGACTTCAGAACAAAGAAAACAGCGGGTACCATATTGACACGGAAACTTATTACTATGAGATTTTGAAGATGGATTCTGACGAGCCGGCAGAACCGGGAGAACTGGGAAGAATCGTCATCACAGATTTATACAACTATGCATTCCCGATTTTACGATATGATAATGGAGATACCGCCGTTGCACAGAGAAAAGAGAAAGACGGAAGATATAAATTGTATTTGACAGAATTGTATGGACGCCGGAGTGATCTGATCTATGACTGTAAAGGAAAGGCAGTGACTCCATATATTATTACCAATAATCTGTGGGATATCAAAGGAGTAAAGCAATATCGTTTTATTCAGGAAGATCTGACAAAATACACCATCTGGCTGAACGGAAATCCCGAAGAAATGGATCGGGAGGAAATTCTGGGAAGGATTCGTCCTTATCTGGGAGAGGAAGCGGAGATTACAGTGGAACTGGTAGACGAGATTCCGGTTCTGGCTTCCGGAAAACGAAAATATATTGAGAATCGATGTGAACAGTATAAAAACCGCACAGGGTTCTGTGGTTGACATCAGATAGATCAACAGTTTAGAAAGTGGGTACATACATGAAAGACGGAAAACAGAAAAAGGCAATCGCATCCAATACCTTATATACTATGGGTGGTATGCTTGTGATGAACGGAGTGCTTCAGCTGGTGATTTATCCTCTGCTTTACAGGAACATGGGAGATAAGGAACTGGGAGAGCTTTTGTTTATCATGGGACTGGTAGCAATCGTATGCCCATCAGTCGGGCAGGCGCTGAATACCAGTCGCCTGGTGGTCAGAAGAAATTATCGGGTGACCAATGGGGATTATAACTGGCTTTTACTGATTTTCGGAGGAGTGGGAAGTGCTGCAGCGCTTTTACTATCTGCAGGCAGCCTGGAAAGTACCGGTATGGGAATCGGTATCTTTCTGCTTTTGATGGTTACGGTGTTCCGATATTATGGTGACGTGGAATATCGTCTGAACCTGAATTATCAAAGATATTTTATTTATTATCTGCTGATCTCCGTGGGATATGTGGCAGGATATGCAGCATATCAGTTTACGGGGAACTGGGTGCTGATCTTTTTAATCGGTGAGATGGCGGCGATTCTTTATGTGGCTGCCACAGGGCAGATCTTTAAAGGATTTTTTACTAGAAGTTCCTGTTTTTCTGTGGCGTGTCAGAGAGGTTTTTTTCTGACATTGTCCTACCTGCTTACAAATACAACCCTGAATATTGATAAACTGGTGCTGAAGATTTTTATGAATGAGGAAGCTGTTACGCAGTTTTATGTGGTTTCCCTGGTGGGCAAGACCATGGTACTTCTTATAGCACCGATTAATACGATCATTATTTCTTATCTGACAAAGAGAAAAGAGCTTTTGAATCGTACACAGTTTTTAAAAGCCGTACTGGCAGGCGGAGTGGTGAGTTTTTTGTTTTTCCTTGCGAGCCAGATCGGAACACCACTTTTTGTGTGGCTGTTTTACAGAAATCTCTATGAAACGGTTAAGGGACTGATGACAGTTGCCAATCTGGCACAGATATTAGGACTTTATTCGGCATTTTTATTTATTATCGTGCTGACATTTACAGAGGAAAAATGGCAGCTGTGGCTGCAGACCGCGCATTTTGTCATACTGATGATTGCATCTGTGATATGTACAAAAATGTTCGGGATTCAGGGATTTGCCTGGGCATTGCTTGGGGCAAATACCTTTCGTGTGGCAGCAGTGATCGTATTGGGAACTATAATAGCAAAAAAAGGAAGGAATGAGACCTATGCAGACAGGTGAGGTACTGAGAAGAGTTGTTTTTAATATGCTGGACGCTGCAAAAGGCGGAAAATTAAAAAAACTGAAGGAAGTAAATAAAAGAGAGATTACAGAAGGCGTCACAGAAGAGTATATGGAGAGAAGAACGAAAGTTCTTCTGGATTATGTAAAGGCTCATTCACCCTATTATAAAGGACATCCGGAGTGGAAAGAACTTTCTGATTTTCCGGTGTTCACTAAAGGTGATTATCTGGAACATTACGATGAGATTTTATCCGACAACAGTAAGGAACAGGGAAATCTTTATAAACTGAGTACCAGTGGTTCTACGGGAACACCATTTACCGTGCTGTGTGATGGTGATAAAATGAATCGTGTCAATATGAATTTTATTTCCTGTATGGAGCTGAATGGTTTCCGTATGGGAATGAAGAGAGGCGAATTTCGCGCATGGATCAAAGGAAAAAATACCATCAGCAAATGGAAGTCTTTCAAGAATAATCTGATCATGATCGATATTTCCAATATGGGAGAAGAGTCTCTTGAGGGAATCTGCCGGGATATTGAAAAGAAAAAGATACAGGTGCTGGTGGCTTACTCCAGCGCACTGACTGCATTGACACAGTATCTTGAGAGAACAGGCAGGGATATGAAAAAATGGAAGGTAGAGATGGTATTTTCTATGGGTGAAGCTCTGCCGGACACAACCTATGATCTGATCAAAAAGTTATTTGGATTCTCACCGGTCCGATCTTATGGAAATAATGAAAATGGATTTATTGCCATTCAGCTGGGTGAGGATCCGGAATACACCATCGATCTGTATAATTTTTATCCGGAAGTACTGAAAATGCACAGTGATGAACCGGCCAAGCCGGGAGAACTGGGCAGGATCGTGGTGACAGATTACTATAACAAAACATTTCCGATGGTACGGTATGACACCGGGGATACCGGAAAGATGCGGATGTATCGGGATGAAAAAGATCGTGTACATGGAAAATTCGTGGAAATATACGGACGGAGAGGTTCTCTGATGTATAATTGCCAGGGACAGCCATTGTCCATTCATGTGTTTATGAATATATTGTTGAAGTTTGAAGGTATTGTATATCAGGCACGGTGCATTCAGTGGGAAAAGACAAAATATGAATTGCTGATCAATGCTGACAGAGAAAAACTGGATATCGAGGAAGTGCTGGCAGCGTATAGAAAATATCTTGGAGAAGAAGCGGAGATTCAGGTGACTTATGTGGATGAACTTCCTATACAGGCTTCGGGAAAATTCATGGTCTGTGAGAACAGATGTCCAGATTATCTTGAAAATGAATAACTATGAAAAATAAAAGGAAAAAAGTATGAAAAAGAAAGTTTCTGATTATATAGCCGATACATTGGCAACATATGGGATTCGACATGTATTTACGGTTACAGGAGGAGGTGCCATGCATCTCAATGATTCCCTGGGGCATCATCCGGAATTGTCCTGTATGTATCATCATCATGAACAGGCTGCAGCTATGGCAGCGGAGGCTTTTGCCAGAGTGGACAACCGTATGGCAGCTGTCTGTGTGACTTCCGGACCGGGAGCTACCAACGCAATTACCGGGGTTTTATGCGGCTGGATGGATTCTATTCCGATGTTGATCCTGTCCGGTCAGGTACGGTATGATACGACCGTTCGCAGCAGCGGATTGAAAATAAGAACTATGGGTGTTCAGGAGTATGACATTGTAAAATCCGTAGAGCCAATGACAAAATATGCGGTGATGATCGAGGAACCGACAAAAATACGTTATCACCTGGAACGGGCGCTGTATCTTGCTTCCCATGGAAGACCGGGACCATGCTGGCTGGATGTTCCACTGAATGTACAGAGCGCAGTGATTGAGACAGAAGAACTGGAACCGTATGACTGCCGGGAAGACAGTGATCAGGTTCCGGAAGAAATATCGGACTCTGTGATTGAAAAGATTCTGGAAAAGATTAAAAATGCCCGACGGCCGGTAATGTTTGCCGGACATGGGATACGTCTTGCAGGAGCCTATGACAGATTTCAGAGACTGGCGGAGTTTCTGGGGATTCCGGTAGTGACGGGAATGAGCAGTATTGATCTGATGGAGTCCGCACATCCTCTTTATGTAGGAAGAAACGGCGGAACCGGTGACCGGGCAGGAAATTTTGCCATACAAAATAGTGATGTATTGCTTTCCATCGGCAGCCGTCAGAGTTTTCTGCAGACAGGATTTGCCTATGAAAAATGGGCTCAGAGAGCATATACCATCTTAAATGATATTGATGGAGAAGAATTGAAAAAGAAAAGTCTTCATGTAGATCTTCCGGTGGTAGGAGACGCAGGAGAGTTGATTGATAAATTGATCCGAAAGTTGGAAGAAAGAGGATGTACCAAAGAAAATACATGGTTTTTCCATTCTGCGACAGCTTCCGGATGGCTTGAAAAATGCAGCGGATGGAAGAAAAACTATCCGGTGGTGACAGAAAAACATTATCAGGAAATGGAACCGGGACGTACCAATATCTATGCATTTTATCAGCAATTATCTAAAATACTCCCGGAAGGAGCACAGATTCTGGTAAGTGTGGGAACTTCCCGGGTGGCAGGAAGTCAGGCAATCTTTTTGAAAAAAGGTCAGCGCTTTTATACAAATGCGGTGACAGCGTCCATGGGATATGGACTTCCGGCAGCAATCGGTGTTTGTATAGCATCCGGAGGAAAAGAAGTGATCTGTGTGACGGGAGAAGGAAGTCTGCAGATGAATATTCAGGAACTGCAGACGATCCGCCATCATCAGCTTCCCATTCGGATATTTGTGATCAATAATGAGGGATATCATTCCATACGTCAGACACAGAACAGTTATTTTAAAGGAAATCTTGTAGGTGTAGGAGAAGAGAGCGGGGATCTGAGTTTTCCGAATCTGGAAAAACTGGTACCGGCATACGGGATTGCCTACGACAGCTGCCAGGACAGCAAAACACTTCGGGAAGATCTGGAGAGAGTATTGAGTGGTCCCAGTCCCTGTGTCTGCCAGGTATTTGTTACCAAGCAACAGAAGACAGAACCGAAACTGGCATCCAGACAATTGCCGGATGGAACGATGGTATCCGCTTCTCTGGAAGATATGTATCCATTCCTTCCCAGAGAAGAGATGGAAGAAATCATGAGTGAAATGTGAGGAAATCAGAGATGAAGAGAGTCGTAGTGACGGGCGCTACCAGCATGATCGGTCAGGCTTTGATTCAGGAATGTCTGGAGCATGGAGTTCAGGTCTGCGCGGTAATCCGTCAGAATACAGGGAGGAGAGACAGGCTCCCCGAACATCCGAATTTGCAGCTGGCAGAATGCAGTCTGGAAGAAATAGAAAGGCTGCCGGAAATTATAAGTGGAAAATGGGACACCTTTTATCATATAGCCTGGGGATATACCGGAGCAGCGAGAAATAAGAGTGTTCTGCTTCAGAGTAAAAATATTGATTATACGCTGAAAGCAGTACAGGCGGCATCAAAACTTGGCTGTACACGTTTTATCGGAGCAGGCTCCCAGGCAGAGTATGGACCGCTGGATCAGGAAAAAATCGGACCGGATGCGCCGGAACATCCCACAACACCTTATGGTGTGAGTAAGCTCTCAGCCGGGAAACTTTCCCGACTTCTCTGTGAGGAGCTTGGCATGGAATGGATATGGCCCAGAATATTCAGCGTTTATGGAATTTATGATAAAGAGAGTACGATGGTGATGACTGCTCTTCATCAGTTCATGCAGGGAGAAGAGACAGCGTTTACTCCGGGAGAGCAGCAGTGGGATTATCTTTACAGTAAGGATGCAGGAAAGGCTTTTTATTTGATCGGAGAAAAAGGAAAAAATGGTTCCGTCTATTGTGTGGGAAGTGGGCATTCCCGGCGTCTGAAAGATTACATATTGAAGATACGGGATATTGCAGCACCGTCAGCCAGCCCGGGGATCGGCAAAAAGCCATACCCTGCGCAACCGGTGATGAGGCTGTGTGCGGACATCAGCAGTCTTACGGATGATACCGGATTTATCCCGGAATATGAATTTTCAGAGGGGATTTCAGAGATGGTCTGCTGGATAAAAGAAAGACAAAATGAGTGAATTGAGGAGTGAGGCACATGAAGAAAAAAATATCTGTGGTGATTCCTACATATAACGAAGAGGGAAATGTTAAGCCACTGGCGCAGGCAATTGTAAATGTTATGGAAAAGGAACTTCCTGAATATGATTATGAGATTTTATTTATCGACAATCATTCACAGGATAAGACACGGCTGTTTTTGCGTCAGCTTTGTGGAGACAATAAAAAAATAAAGGCAATCTTTAATGCCAGAAATTTTGGCCAGATCCGTTCACCTGTTTATGGGTTGAAACAGGCAACCGGTGATTGTGTGATCCGAATGTGCGCGGATTTTCAGGATCCGGTGGATATGATTGTAAAATTTGTCCGCGAGTGGGAAAAAGGTTGGAAGATCGTGATCGGAATCAAAAAGTCCAGTAAGGAAAAAAAGATAATGTACTGGATTCGTACCTGTTATTATAAATTAATAAGAAAGATAACGGATATTGATCACATAGAGCATTTTACCGGATTTGGGCTGTATGATAAAGCTTTTGTAGATGTGGTAAGAAAGCTGCATGACCCGATGCCATATCTGAGAGGAATTATTGCAGAGTTGGGATATGACTATAAATCCATTCCCTATGAGCAGCAGAAGAGAAAAGCCGGAAAGAGTAAAAATAATTTTTATAGTCTGTATGATTATGCCATGATCGGAATTACATCGTATTCTAAAGTGGTACTTCGAATGGCAACATTCATGGGATTTATTGTGAGTGGAGTCAGTCTGATCGCCGGTATTGTATACTTTGTCTTAAAACTGATGTACTGGGATCGGTTTTCCGCAGGAGTTGCGCCGATGTTGATCGGAGTCTTTTTCCTGGGAGCCATGCAGTTATTCTTTATCGGTTTTTTGGGAGAGTATGTTTTGAGTATCAATACCAGAGTCCTGGATCGACCATTGGTTGTGGAAGAAGAGAGAATTAATTTTGAGGAAGATGAGGAGACAGCATCAGATGAAAAAAAATCGTGTGGAACAGAGAAAATTACCGACAGTAAAATGGAAGAGTAACTGGAGCAGTATGAAGCTTTGGGAAAATGAGAACTTATGTAAATTGGATTGGATTCTATCCAGTGTGATTCTTCTCATTTTATTTGTTTCCTGTGTGCAAGGTGATATTCGTCTGACAGGAAACAGATCTTTCCTTTTGTATGGGCATTTTACGGATTTTTACAAAGCCAGCTATGAACAGTCCGGCGGGTATTACGCCAATTATCTGCCCAGTACTTTTATCGCTTATGCGGTCTGGAATCTGCCTCTGTATCTGACGGGGCATGTACCGGAGGCAATCCTGACCAACAGCTTTGTAAACATTATGTGGTACAAACTGCTGCCGGTTCTTTTGTATTACGCAACAGGGCATTTTCTGTATAAGATTGGCATAGAAGTCGGATTTGGGGAGAAAAAATCCAGACTATGTAAATTTGCTTTTCTGGTATTTCCGGTTGCGGTGTTCAGCCAGTTTATTTTCAGTCAGTACGATATTTTCACCGTGTTTTTTATGGTGCTGGGGGTGTATTTTTATCTGAAGGACGATATGTGGAAATTTGCATTCCTGTTTGGATTTGCGACGACGTTTAAGTATCAGGCAGTTTTGTATTATCTGGTACTTCTGGTACTGAAAGAAAAGAAAATCCGTAGTTGGATTAAGTATACAGTCGTTATGGCGCTGCCTGTTCTTGTGGAAGTACTGCCTAATATCGGTTCTGTTTATTTCCGCAGAAATGTTCTTGGATTTGGTGCTTTAAAATTTGTCCAGAAAGCATTTTCCATTGGATTTTTTGATGGAATCAATCTGGTAGCGGCGGCAGCAGCTTTTATTTTGTTATGGGCGTATCAGCGCCGAACCAGAGACGGAGAAGATTTATTTTCATGGGCAATGTTTTTCTCCATATCCATGAGTTTTGCCATATTTGGAATGGCATCATGGAACCCGCAGTGGCTTTTGATCATGGTTCCGTTTTTGGTGCTGAATATTATGATGAATGAAAATGGAAATATGATGGTGATGATAACCAACATATTCGTCCTGGCATTGTATATTTTCAGCAGTCAGACCATGGTGGGTGAAAATGTATTAAACTGCGGTATTTTCAAATACTTTCTTCCCAGCCAGGAATTTGCCGTGCGGATGTGGGATGTATATACTTTTCATGATGAAAAACTTCTCTGTACAGCCATGTGGGTGGTTCTTCTTGCTTATGTGGTGTTTGGTCATCCCCGGTATCACAATCGAAAAGGAACGATCATATCAAGCGGTTTGATCTGGCAGATTCGCTCCGCCTTTCTTTTTGGGGTGCTGGCGTATGTAGTGCCGTTGGGAATCTGTGCCGCTGCCATGTTCCAGGGACAGATTGTTTTTTCAGATACCAGCTTGAGAAATCTTGAACAAAATAATATTATAGAGATAGATGAGAATTCAACGGTAAGTCAGGAGATCATAGCCGACGGTAAGGAATTGTCAAAGATAAAGATTCGTGTATGGAATGGAGAACAGAGTATTTCGGATCAGATTTTTGTAAGAATAAAAGAAAAAGATACAGGTAAAGTCGTATATGAAGGAACAAAGGAAACAGAAGAATTTAAAAATAATTCTGCGTTATATTCTTTTGTGAATGGATCTGTAGAGGTACAGGAAGGAAAAACCTATGTGCTGGAGCTTACAAGTGAGGCAAAAGACGGAGAGGGTATTGGATTGTACTGCGTGTCGACAGACAGCGATCAGGAACTTCTTGCAGAGACGGAAGAAAGAGCCGATTTTGGAAACTGTCAGCTTCAGATGAAGGTTACGGGAGTGAAATAAAAGTACAAGAAGAAAGTACTTATTTAAAAAGGAGGATCTATATGGCAAAATACAAATGTAGTGTATGTGGGTATGTTTTTGAGGAAACAGAAAACAAATGTTTCGAAGATCTGGTAGAGTGCCCGGTATGCGGTCAGTCTCCCAACAAGTTCCAGAAAGTGGAAACAGCGGAAAAACCTAAGGAAGACAAAGGAAAAGAAAATGAGAATCCACTGGCGTATCCGGCAGAGTTTGTGCGCCATGATGAAAACTGCCGTTATATGGCAGAGATTCATGAGATGGCACTTACAGGAAAGCCGATTATTGAAGCTATGGGAACACAGATGCCGATGCCGTCCTGGGATGAGATTCTGATTCTGGGGGCACAGCTGAATCCGTCGCCGCTGATGGAGGATGATCCGGTGGATTCCACTACGATCATCGGTAAGCATGCAAAGCATCCGATGGTGCTTGATATGCCGGTGTACATCTCTCATATGTCATTCGGAGCTATGTCCAAGGAGATGAAAGAGGCTCTGGCAAAGGGAAGCGCCATGGCAAAAACAGCGATGTGCAGCGGTGAGGGAGGAATTCTTCCGGAGGAAAAGGCTGCCGCTTATAAATACATATTTGAGTACGTACCCAACAAATACAGTGTCACACCGGAAAATCTGATGGAAGCAGATGCGGTGGAGATCAAGATCGGTCAGGGAACAAAACCTGGCATGGGAGGTCATCTTCCGGGAGAAAAAGTGACGCCGGAAATTGCAAAAATCAGAAATAAACCATTGGGACAGGATGTAATCAGTCCATCCAAATTTCCTGATGTAACAACAAAAGAGGAACTGAGAGATCTGGTACAGCAGCTTCGTTATTCTACAGACGGCAAGCCGATTGGAATTAAGATTGCTGCCGGAAGAATCGAAAAAGATCTGGAATATTGTGTATTTGCGGAACCGGATTTCATTACCATAGACGGAAGAGGCGGCGCAACAGGAGCAAGTCCGAAACTGGTGCGGGATGCTACCAGTGTTCCGACGATCTATGCACTTCATAGAGCAAGAAAATATCTGGACAAAGTAGGTTCGGATATTGATCTGGTGATCACCGGAGGACTTCGTGTATCGTCCGATTTTGCCAAAGCACTGGCTATGGGAGCGGATGCAGTGGCAATTGCTTCGGCGGCACTGATCGCAGCAGGATGCCAGCAGTACCGGATCTGCGGATCAGGAAAATGCCCGATCGGTGGTGCAACACAGGATCCGGAACTTCGCAAACGTCTGAAAGTAGAGGCAGCTGCCCAGAGAACAGCAAACTTCCTGAACTGTACAAAAGAAGAGCTGAAAACCTTTGCCCGGATTACAGGACATGAGAATGTACATGATCTGAGTGTGGATGATCTTTGTACCATCAGCAGAGAAATATCCGAGTTTACGGATATTGAGCATGCATAAATAGAATAGTAGCTATTTGGGCATATATATAAAAGAATTCTCCCTCCGGATACCATTATATTAAACATAATGGGCATGGAGGGAGATTTTTTGATAAATTAAACACAGATTACATACAAATTCAGCTACATAAAATAACCTTTCTGTCTCCCACATCTCCGTGAATCGTATAGTCTGTGATTTTTCCATCTTTCCATTCCATATCCACTTTCACATTTCCCCGTGCACAGAGTCCTTTTACAGATCCGTCTTTCCAGCGGGATGGAAGAGCCGGGAGAAGATAGATGGTATTTTCATCTGACTGCAGTAACATTTCACAGATGCCGCTGGTGACGCCGAAGTTTCCGTCAATCTGGAAAGGCGGGTGAGCGTCAAACAGATTTGGGAAAGTTCCGCCTCCATTTACATAGTTCATATTCTCGTTGGCAGCAGAAGGAACAGGGTTTAACTGTTTGTCAATCAGGTGCAAAGCCCGGTCTCCGTCAAGAAGCCTTGCCCAGAAGTTTACTTTCCATGCAAGACTCCAGCCGGTTCCGTCATCTCCTCTCCGCTCCAGTGTTTTTCTGCAGGCATCAAACAAGTCTTTATGGTTTTCTGCAGTAATCAGATTGGCCGGATGCAGGGCATAAAGGTGAGAAACGTGACGGTGATGAACCTCTGTCTCTTCCAATTCTTCATTCCATTCCAGAATGGTTCCATTTTCACCGATAGAAAGTGGTTTGATTTTGATGATCGTATCACAGAGTCTTTCATAAAAATCATCATGGATCCCCAGTATCTCACAGGATTTTTTACAATTGGTGAAAAGATCCAGAACGATAGAGTTCATCATAGGTGTACTTTTTGCAGTGGCAGCCATAGAGCCGTCTACAGCAAAGATATTTTCCGGGGAGGTAGCAGGGCAAATGATCAGGCTTCCGTCCTTATCCTGTATCAGAATATCCAGATAGAAGACAGCGGCTTCTTTCATCAGAGGGAAAGCGGTGTCGGCAAGATATTCTTTATCCAGCGTATATTCATAGAGTTCGTAAAGGGAACGACAGAGCCAGCCGGATGCACCGGACCAGAATCCCCAGCTGGGATTGCCGCATATGGGAACGGAGTGGCCCCAGATATCTGCATTGTGATGTACGACAAATCCATCTGCGTGATAGAATTCTTTTGCGGTTTCATGTCCTGTGACGGCCAGATCTTTGATCAGGTGGACCAGGGGTTCCATGAGTTCCGGCATACCGCATGCCAGAATCGGCCAGTAATTCATCTCTGTATTGATATTAGTTGTATAGTTTGAGTTCCAGGGCGGGGTAGTACTGTTATTCCAGATTCCCTGGAGATTTGTTGCCAGAGTTCCCTTTCTGGAAGAAGAAATCAGAAGATATCTTCCGTAGTTAAAAAGCAGAGTATACAGTCCCATATCGGAGGATGCGCCTGTAAAGTTCTTCAGTCTTTTGTCTGTAGGAATCAGGATATCACTGTTTCCGCCCAGATTGAGAGAGACACGGTCATAATAAGATTTATAATCTGCGATATGCTCTTCTTTCAGTGCCTCGTATCCGAAAGCCAAGGCTTTTTCCAGAGTTTCCAGACAAAGATTTTTATATTCTCTGCCCTCAAAAAACGGATATTTGTCAAAACCATCGTAGCTGGATTTGATTGTAAAGTAAATAACAGCATCCGTAGCATTTTTTATATAAAGAGTATTCTCATCTGCAGTCACTTCTCCGTCACAGTCTGCTTTGACAGCACCACGAAACAGGATTCCCCGTTCTTTGGGATCATCCGAGTATATCAGGCTGTTGCAGGGATAAACAGGACTGTGTGTGTCAGCATCTCCTGGACATTCTCCGTCTGTGATTAGTGTAGTACCTTCCGTATAAACCTGAGATTTCAGAGGACAATGAATATTCAGAGAAAAAGAAAAAGGTACTTTTTCTTCCGTGGTGATCCGATATACAAGGACATCATGAGGATAAGAGATAAATGAAGTTTTTGTATATGTTTTTTCATTGTCCGTATACTTGCTTGTCAAAACAGCATTCGACAGATCCAGTCTTCGTTCATAGTTTTCGGCATTTTCAGTATCAAAAGTAAGAATAAGATCACCGAAGGGAAGATAAGCCTGTGACCAGCAGGTAAGAAAATTTTGCTGCAATTCATCATTGGCTTCTGTATACAGACCTTCCATAGCCATTTTCTGAGCCCTCACATAAGAATCATAAGCCCCGTCTTTTATTACTTTTCGCGGATGTCCTGACCAGAGAGTATCATGGTTAAGAGAAATTTTGTCAGATTTTGTGCCGGAATAACACATGGCACCCAGGGACCCATTTCCCAGAGGGAGAGCGTCTGTCCAGAGTTCAGCAGGTTTGTTGTAATATAATGTATAGGTATTCATATCGTTCCTCCAAAAATATGATATGGTCATGGTATCATAGCTGGAATATTTTGTCATTGGAATATATTGTTGTAAGAAAATTGACGGTTGTTCCTATAATTAAAAACTGCTACACTGTTCATAGCGTGATGACAAGGAGGGACTATATGAATCAGAAGGAGCATCCGATGATCCGCGCGATAGCGGAGATAAAAAAAGCGGTAATAGGAAAAGATGATTGTATTGTCAAAGTGATGACAGCCATTCTTGCAGGCGGTCATATATTAATAGAAGATATTCCGGGAGTGGGAAAAACAACGATGGCACTGGCATTTTCCAGAGCACTGAATCTCAAACAGAACAGGATTCAGTTTACTCCGGATGTACTTCCGGCAGATGTGACGGGATTTTCTCTGTATCAGAAGGATACCAATCAGTTTGTCTATCAGCCGGGAGCAGTGATGTGCAATATTTTGCTGGCTGATGAAATCAACCGGACATCACCGAAGACGCAGGCCGCGCTTCTGGAAGTAATGGAGGAAGGAAAGGTGACGGTGGATCATGTGACCCGAGAGCTTCCCAAACCGTTTGTGGTGATTGCCACACAGAATCCGGTAGGAAGTGCGGGAACCTCCATGCTGCCGGAATCCCAACTGGACCGTTTTATGATCTGTATGAGTATGGGATATCCGGATATGGAATATGAACTGGAAATCGTAAAAGGCAAAATCAATACCAATCCGCTGGATCTGGTAGAACCGGTCATGAGTGGACAGGATCTTTTGAGAATGCAGGCGCAGACAGGAGATATTTTTATTCATGATGCGGTTTACCGTTATATCGGGAAATTGGTGACAGCCACCAGAAATCATTCGCTGATCGAGCTTGGCGTCAGCCCCCGGGGAACCATTGCTCTTGCGAAGATGGTACAGGCACTGGCATTTCTCAGAGGAAGAAAATATGTGCTTCCCGAAGATGTGGAGGATGTATTTCTGGATGTGGAGACTCACAGAATCCGGATGAATGCGAAAGCCAGAGTTAATCATGTGACAGCAGAAAATGTATTGAAAGATATTCTGGATGGTACGCAGAAGCCTTCTGTTGTGAGGAAACAGTAAGTATGAAAAGTAAAATAATATATTTTCTGATCTGGATGGTTACGTTGTATCTGGGAATTTTATATTATAGCGGCACGCTGCTGGGTCTGGCGGCATTGGAAGTATTTCTTCCGGTTGTTTTGGTATTGCTTTTATGGAAAGCGGCAAGGAAAGTACAGGCAAAAGTATATCTTCCCATAGGTGTAACGGAAAAAAATCAGCCGGTAAACGGGGGAATTGAAATCCAGACCAAAAGCAGAATCCCCCTTCCACAGATTCGGGTAAAGATGAAAGTGAGAAATCTGTTTTATCCCCAGGAAGAACAGATCATTTTAAGGGGAATGGCAGACGGAAAATCCCGGACCAGACTGAAAACCGCTATTTCCGGTGAACACTGTGGTCCCATGCTTCTGGAAATTCAGGAAGTGCAGGTGTACGATATTTTCCGGCTGTTTTCGAAAAAAATTGCTGTATCAGGGAAAGAAGTGCTTGCGGTACTGCCGGAATATTATACGGCAGGTGTAACCCTTCAGGAAAATATGAAGGATTTTCTTGCGGAGAGTGATGAGTATGATAAAAATAAACCGGGAGATGACCCTTCAGAGATTTTTCAGGTCAGAGAGTACAGAAGTGGAGATCGGATGCAGAGTATTCACTGGAAGCTGAGCGCCCGCACTGATGACCTGATGGTGAAAGAATACAGTCTTCCCACGGGGACACCGGTAGTATTATTTTTGGATATGAGGTATCGATCCGGGGAAAATTACGGGTATCTGGATGAATTTATTGAGTCCGGACTGGCTGTTTCTCAGGGACTTTTGGAAGCGGGCTGTGAACATTACGTTGTGTGGTTCGACCGGAAACGTCAGGATCTGGAAAGGATCGCAGTGAAAGAAACAGATGATCGGTATCTGATAACAGAGAGGATTTTTTCATCGGGACCGTATCAGGATGATGTTGAGATGGAAGAACTGTATCGGGATAAATACAGAGGGGAAACCTGGCATACGCAGATTCTTTTGAATCTGAAAAAAGAGCTGTGGAAAGATGGGGAACTGGAAGCAGAGTTATCCGGACATGCCAGGAATATACTGGAAAATGAAATTATTATATAAAAGAAATGGATTAATGATTCTACGGTGCCTCTGCTTTTTTTTGTGTATGGCAGGAGCGCTTTTGATGGCTGCAGAAGCTTTCGGTTTTGAACGGAACATACTGTATGTGATGATCGGTATAGGTGCGGACTGCCTGATTCTGGGAATTGGAGAAGTGTGGGGCGGCCGTTGGAAATTCTGTTATTATGGCTGGAATATACTGATCTTTGGATTGGGATGTTTTCGCTGGAAGCAGGTATTTGGCGGATATATGGCAGTGGAAAATGGAATCCGCAAAAAATTGAATGAATATTATGGAATCAGTCTGGCACTGAGAAAACTGGAACTGGAAAATGAAAAAGGAGAATGGTTTGTATTTCTGATATTTTCTCTTCTGATTGCTATTTTGGGAAATCTTGTGGTGAAAAGAGGACGCATTGCCATGATGACCCTGGTGATGGTACTCCTGTTTTCTTTGGAGCTTTTATGTGGATGCAGATTTCAGAAAATGGGAGCGTATCTGATGGCAGGCAGTATTTTGATCCTGTTTGCCATGGGATATCGAAAAGAAAATCGCAATCAGAATGTTCTGTATAAAACCGGTCTGTGGGCGATGGGAATCGTTCTGAGTCTGACGTTGTTCTGTGGACTGGTGGTCGGTCCGATTTTGTATCGTCATGCAGAAGAGATGAACACAAAACTGTACGATACGATACAGCAGGGAACAAATAAGCTTGCTTCTATAGTGAACAGTCAGAACGGTCTATTTGGCAATCACACACCAACAGCAGATGGAAGTCTCAACAATTATCCCGTAGATCAGGATCAGAAAACGGATCTTAAGGTTACACTGGAAGAAAAACCGGAGTACAATCTGTATCTGAGAGGATTTGTAGGGGATACTTACGAGGAGACTTACTGGCACGGAATTGATGAGAAAGAATTTGAAAAAGAGTTTCCTCAGGAAGACGCAGCGTATCAGATACAGAATATTTTGTATCGATATATAAAAACCCAGTCTGAGCAGCCGGAAAAAACCATCACAGTGGAACGACTGGATCCGGGCGGTGAGTACGGTTATGTTCCGTATGGCTTTGAGACCCCGGATGATGCCAATGTGTATGGTGACAGTTACTATTCCAGTGCGGAAAAAGAAAATATATACACAGGTTATGTAAACTGGAAGCAATGGATCGGAGAAGGAGAGGCAGGACAGCCGGACTCGGAGCTGGAAGAAGAATACAGAGACTATGTAGCCAGCCAATACCTGAAAGTTCCGGTAAATGGATTGGAAAGGCTGAAAGCATACTGCAGGCAACAGGAATTGTCCAGTGTACAGGAAGTAATAGATTTTGTGGTGCCTGTGGTACAGGAGGGAAAAAGCTATAGTATGGATCTTGATCCTGTGCCGGAGGGAGAAGATTTTGCAGAATATTTTTTCTTCGAACAACAAAAAGGATACTGTATTCATTATGCTACCACGGCTGTTTTGATGTTTCGTCTGTTGGGAGTGCCTGCAAGATATGTGACCGGATATGTGGTATCGCCGGAAGAATTTGAAGAAAATGAAGATGGATATACGGCAGAGATACCGGATACGCAGGCACACGCATGGGTGGAAATTTACCGAAACGGTAAGGGATGGATTCCATTGGAGGTGACTCCGGGTTACGGTACCGGTATAAATGGTGATGAGAATGGAGATGGTATGGAAGATGCGATTCCTCAGCCGACTCCTGCAGAAGCGTTGCCCACACCGGAAGCAAACCCTGTGACACCTGCGCCGGAAACACCGGATGAATCAGAGCAGCAGGATACGTTGATGCCTGATCTACAGGAGTCAGAAGATGGGGAAAAAGTCAGTCCGGATCAGAAGGAACAGAATATTCTGTTATTACTTGTTGTGATTGCGCTGCTGTTGACGGCAGTATGGGGGTTGATACTGGCAAACAGGAAGAGGATATTGAAAAGACGCAGGTCTGTATTTTTCCAGAAAAATCAAAATAAAGGAATCTGCGAGATTTCTTATGGATTGTCACAGATGCTGAAAGATGCGCAAATAGCGGAGACAGGACTGGATGAGTGCTCGGATGACGTGGAATATGCCCGCAGAATGGAAGAAATGCTGGAATGTATAGAGAGTGGAGAATATGTGCAATTTATCCGTCTGACACAGCAGGCCGCGTATGGTCGGGAGAGAATGACAGAAGAACAGAGACAGGAAAGCTATGCTTTTTATCGAAAAATAGCAGTATTTCTTGTACAGGGAATGAGCAGGAGAAAAAAATTCTGGTGGAAATACATGAAATGTTATGAAATTTCATAGAATGTGTAATGATATCTATCAATCAGGAGGATTCATGAAGCATCAGACTGGAAATATCATGCTTGCTATTTTAGGGATGCTGTTGCTTCCACTGGGGTTTACGGCTCTGATTTCAGGAAAAGACGCAATAGAGATAAATAAACAAATGGATATGGAAGTATATCTTCCTATGATGCTTTGCCGGGAAATACCCTGGGATTATGAGGAAGAGATGTTGAAAGCACAGGCTGTTCTGATTCGGAGCAGCCTGTATCTGCGTCTTGAGAATAAAGAACTGGATCAGACTGAACTGAAAGAAAATCTGGAAAACTATAAAAACAATTCCCAGAAAGAACAGTATCAGATGGCTTATAAAAGAATGGAAAAAGCAGTAAATGTAACAAAAGGTCAGGTAATCAGTTATCAGGGAGAAATCTGTTCCGGGGTATTCCACAGAGTAAGTGCCGGGCAGACCAGAGAAGGCAGTGAGGTACTCCAGGATACAAAAATGTCATTTTTAATGAGCGTGGACAGCAGTCAGGATATTCAATCGGAAGATTATCTGCACGGACATTATTTTACAGAAGAAGCATTGAAAGACCGTCTTTTGGAAATTTATCCGAATATTGAACTGTCAGATCAGCCGCTGACAGAACAGATCGTTGTGGAAAAAAGAGACAGTCAGGAATATGTTCTGGAAATTAGAGTAGGGAGTCTTACAGTTCCGGGAGAAGAATTCAGAAACAATCTGGAGCTTTCGTCCAGCAATTTTACCGTGCAAAATCTGGATGGAAAAATCCGCTTTTTATGTAAAGGGCTGGGCCATGGACTGGGAATGTCCCAGTATGGCGGCAATGAACTGGCAAAAGAGGGAAAAACATATGAACAGATTATATTTACATACTTTCCGGATGTGATATTAAAAAAGATACCTTTATCTCTTTGAATTACCAATCCATATTGGTGACATGAAAAATTATGGTATAGTTTCTATATTTCTGGCAATCCTATGAATGTGAACGATTAGAGATTGTTAGAGGTGAAAGGTATGATGAAAAAAGACAAAACATTAAAGATTGCGTTTTCCGGCGCATTGCTGTTGGCAGTTGTGGCGGCAGGGATTACCATGTACCGTTCAGATAATGGCGGGGAAGAGCAGGCGAAACAGCAGGCAGAAGAGCAGCAGTTGACGGAAGAACAGCAGTCGGAAGAGGAGATTCCGGAGACAGCAGATGTGACTGCAAATGATGCGCAGGCAGAAAACACACAGAATCTGGGAGAAGATACGTCTTCCGACCAGGATGCAGGAGTAACTGCAACACCTGAAGCTACGGGGGAACCAGAAACATCTTCTGAGGAGAAGACCGAAGAAAGTGCGGCAGATGCTGAGGCAGCAGGAGAGGAAACGACAGATGCAGCGGCTCTGGCACAGCCGGAACTGAATTTCAGTGAAGACAGTACAATGTTGTGGCCGGTAAGTGGTGAAGTTTTGATCGATTATAGCATGGACGCAACTACTTATTTTCAGACACTTGACCAGTACAAATGTAATTCGGCTCTGATTCTTGGCTCTGCGGTTGATGAACCGGTTCAGGCAGCAGCAAACGGTCAGGTTCTTTCTGTGATCGAAAATGAAGAGACAGGAACTACACTCACAATGGATCTGGGAAATGGGTATCAGGCAATATATGGACAGCTGAAAGATCTCACTGTCAGTGAAGGACAGACGGTATCAGCCGGAACGATCATCGGTTATGTGAATGAGCCTACAAAATACTATGTAAAAGAAGGAGCAAACCTTTACTTTGCCATGAGAAAAGAAGGAGAGATTATTGATCCGATGATCTATATCGAGACAGTGACCGAATAAAAAACTGCCAGACCGGAGCAAAAATACTTTTTCTGCATATGATAAAATATAGATAAAATCCGCAATCGAAAATATATCAGATACTGTCTGGACCGGAAAGGTTGTTCTATAATCTTCTGACTCATGACATCAAATTTTCTTCCGGAGGCATCAGCCGTTCGGAGCGGGTGAAGTACTGTGGTGTCGATTGCTTGACATAGAAGGCTTTCTGCTGCTTTTTGGGCAGCAGGGGCTTTACATATAAAACTGAAAACTGGTATGATAAAAAATAATAAGTGAAAAACAAAAGAGGATTATCATGAATTACACATATATTGTGCGCTGCAATGACGGGACATACTATACCGGATGGACCAATGATATTGAAAAGCGTTTAAAAACTCATAATGAAGGGAAAGGTGCCAAATATACTAAAACCAGACGTCCGGTAACGCTGGTATATTATGAAAGCTTTCAGACAAAAGAAGAAGCCATGCGAAGAGAATGGGAGATCAAACAGATGAAAAGAGGGGAAAAGGAGAAATTATTTAATTAAAAAGGCCTTATCCAATATATTAATTATTGAATAAGACCTCGGTACATAATTATCATACACTTATTCAGACACTTCTGTATCGACAAGAGCGATACCGTAATCTATCCATGCAGAGTAATGAACACCTTTCTGGATGGCAAGATTGCTGTCTTTACCTTCGTACTGGGGATAATCCTGAGAACATGGATACAGTTCATAATTCATGGTTCCGTCCTCAGTAAAGGAGGCCAGTTCCATACCTTTAATCTGTTTTTCCAGGGCACCGCTCTTGAACACACCTTCGGTACCTTTAATCTCCAGTGTCATCAGATACTTTTTCCCGGTTTCTTCATTTGTTCCCTGCATATAGAGTCTGCCAAAGGTACCGTTTCCTTTTTGGTATGTAACAGAAATTTTCTTTCCTTCCGGAATATATTTTACATCACTTGCGGTAATTGGAACCTGAGTATGTTCGGTGGCATTGATTGCGACAGTTTCGGGAACCGTAATCGTATATACCGGATCATTTGGTACAAAAAGAGTAATATCTGTGTGGCCGCTCTCAGTATTTGCCGCGAATACAGGGGTGATGCTCATAATACTAGTTGCTAATACTGCAATTAAAGTTATGATTCTTTTTTTCATGATGTTCTCCTCATTTTCTGAAATCTCATTTCATAAGATCATTCAATCACATGCAGATCCGCTTTGACACTGGCACCGTTCAGACGTTCATTATTACCATCCATAGAAAAAGTTGCAATATTCATATAGATAGAATATTCACCGGCTTCCAATGGTTTTGATACTTCAAATTCTGTAATTGCCTTTCCCGGTTCTATATAGTCGGACTCATAGATCGGTGTTTCATCATCGTCAATGGTAATGCTGTATTGAAAATAACAGTCATTGTCTTTTGGATTTGCCAGAGTGATTTTCCAGTTGGTTTCACCGGCAGGGATCGTTATTTCGCCGTAACCCGGAATTTGAATTCCTTTTTGTTCACCGGAAACATTCTCCAGATCCTTGTCCCATTCGGATGCATTTTCATCAATTACAACACCTTTTGCATTTATATTGGATTTTTCCTGTCCTGCCCGATAGGCTGCAAAGGCAATTCCGAAAGTCAGAAAAAGTATGGCAATGATAAGTAATATAATTAAGTATTTCTTCTTTTTATCCTGATTTTGCATATGATTTACTTACACTTTCTATGTTTTTTCTTAGAAATGAAATGGTTTGTTAGCATTATAAAATTGAATTGTTACAGAAGTTCAATTCCAAAGGTGATGCTTCCGGTGTACTCTGCACCATATTCATATCTTCCTGCAATTACAGGTTTGATCTGATATTGCTTTGTTCCGTTTTCTGTGAAAGAAACGACTTCTTTGCCTACACCTACTGCACCGGTGGATGCATTGGTTTCGATCAGTTCATTATTTTCGCTGATAATCTGATAACGGATGGATGTTCTGGGAGAGGTATCTGCTTCGAGAACCATCTGATTTTTGTAACCGCTTGTTCCGGCGATGGTAACGGAAATTCTCTTTCCCTCTGGAATGTTCTTTACGTTGGATGCTTCTACATTGACTGTTGTACCTTCATTTCCCATAGATACACTTTCCGGAATCGTAATGGTGTATTCCGGTTCGGCTGTTAATACTACAGAGATATCCTGAGAGGATGATTCTGCAGCCATGGAAGCCATGGGAAATGCAAAAAGTGTAGCTGCGGATAATACTGCCGCCATAATTCGTTTTTTCATTTTGTGTCCTCCTTCGAGAATGTGGTACTGTAAAGTTTTACAGTCCTATTTTTCTTTAAAACCTTATATTTTCAAGGATTTCATCACTTTTTACGAATAAAAAAGCAATGACCCCCTTTTTC
>SFQZ01000286.1 GCA_004562915.1 bacterium | reverse complement strand
GTGACATGCTCCCACTACTTAAGCCCTAAAGCTTTGAAGTAGGGGCTTCTTACTCAATAACCCGATAGGGCTAAGTATCAATAAGCTATCCCCGCGTGCCCCGCGGTTCTTTTCTGCCCGGTTACGGGCATATTTCAGGCGCAGTTATGCGCATAAAATTCTTTTTCCTTCTTCACGGATATTGATCGCTGCATTCACATCCCGATCCATCCGATTCCCGCACCCACATTCATAGATCCGTTCTGACAGTGACAATTCTTTCTTGATCTTTCCGCATTTGCTGCAGGTTTTACTGGATGGATAAAACCGATCGACCTTTATCAGCTTCTTTCCTCTATCTTCCAGCTTATATGCAAGCATATCCCGAAACATTCCATATCCGTTATCCATAACTCCCTTCCCCAGATGCAGGCACTGACTCATCGCTTTCATATCCAGATCTTCCACTGCAACCGCATCATATCTCTCTGCCAGTTCCTGACTCAGCTTATGGTGAAAATCCTTCCTCTGGTTCCGGACCTTCTCATGACAGACTGCAACCTTTTTCCTTTGTTTTTCGTAATTCCGGCTCCCCTTCTGACACCGGGACAGTTTCCTCTGTTCTCTGCTTGGTTCTCACAGACTTCATACTCATAAAGCAGACTTGCATAGTATTTTCCGGAAGGCTCCTGACTTATGGTTACCGACTTCAGGACATACCCCTCCGGTATTTCCCGATGTTTCCTGATCTTCACTTCCTTCAGTTTCGGAAGCCGGATCTTTCCCTTTTCCAGACGAATATTCCCATTCACCACATTCGTTGTATAGCTCTTCCTGCTTCGATGTCTCGACTTGAATTTCGGAAAACCAACAGCAGGATTTACAAAAAAATTCTTATAAGCCTTCTGCACATTCGCCAGTGCAAGGGAATCTACTTCTTTCAGCCACGGATATTCTTTCTTATAGACTGCCGGAGTCGTCTTCTTCATTTTCTTCGTTGCCTCATATTCCTTTCTCTTGTCATCCAGCATGATATTATAAATAAAACGGCAGCATCCAAATGTTTTAGCAAGAAGTTCTTCCTGTTTTTTATCCGGGTAAATCCGGAATTTATACGCTTTGTTCAAATTACTTTTCACCCTGGCTTTCAATATATCTGCGAATTATTTCAACCGGTGCACCTCCTGCTGTCAAAAGGCAGAAGCTCTGACTCCAAAATGCTTCCTTCCAGAGTTTTTCCCGTATTTCAGGATGTTCCTTCTTCAGCAGCCTGCTGCTTGCGCTTTTATACGCATTGATAAATTTACTGATCTCGCTCTTCGGCTGCGCACGGAACGCACGGAACATGACATGTACATGATCCTCATCATGATTCCATTCTTCCAATGTAATCCCATAATTCGGTGCAATATACTCAAATATTTCTTTCGCTCTCTAGTAGATATGGGGATTACTCCCCATACCCCTAAACAAAACCGTACGTGCGCTATTAACGCATACGGCTTTTCACTTTATATTTTTATACTCTATCTGTAAAACAAACTTACCTTGATACTTGGTTCAAGCAACGGAAATGTCCGAAGCACTCCATTAAAGAAAGTATCTTGCGTATAGCCTCTTCTCTGACTTCTCCGATTGAGCCACTTAAACAACAGCCATTTTGTTTGCGTAAGAAAGTTCTTCACTTCCCTTGTATTGTCGGTCACTCCGTAATACTGATAGTGTCCTCTCAGTTTTGCATTGATTGTTTTAATTAACTGCTCCAATGGCATTGTTCTGTGTGCCTTTATCCAGTCTTTCATTGCTTTGATTTTACTCCGAAATTTCTTCTTACTGGTCTTTACCCTACAACGGTAAAAGCACTTCTTTCCGTCCATTCCGCAATAAAATGTGAAGCCAAGAAAGTCAAAGGTATCTGGCTTTCCTTCTCCTCTTGCTTTTCGGTTTTGCCTGGCAAACCTCCCAAATTCCAGAATCTTTGTCTTTTCCTCTGCTAATTCTAGCCCATACTTTCCAAAGCGTTCTTCCAGTCTCTGCTTAAAAACTTCCGCTTCGTATCGGTTCTGGAAACAACAAACAAAATCATCACAGTAGCGAATAAGATAACTTTCTCCCTTGCATTGTCGCTTTACGATTACATCAAACCAGTTATCCAGTACATAGTGTAAATATATATTTGCAAGTATCGGGCTGGCTCCGTTTCCCTGTGGGGTTCCTCGTTCGCTGTCAAGATATTTTCCATTTTCCATGATTCCTGCTTTTAAAAATTTCTCGATTATTTCAAGGAATTTTCTGTCAGCTATATCATGCGACAGCATCTTCATCAACCATTCATGGTCTACATTATCAAAGAATCCTTTGATATCTGCTTCCACCACATAGTTCGTCTTTCGATACTGCACCATTTCTATGATTTCTCTTACCGCCTGATGACAGTTCCTGTTTGGGCGGAATCCAAAGCTCTCATTATAAAACTTTGGCTCATAAATCTGCTCCAGTATCTGTGCAATCGCATTCTCCACCAGTTTATCCTCATAACAGGAGATTCCCAGTGGTCTCATTTTGCCTTTTGTTTCTTTCGGAATATAGACTCGCCTTGTTGGATTTGGGCAATAGCTTCCGCTTTTCATCCGTTTTACAAGATTCGCAAGATTTTCCTCAAGATTCAGCTCATAATCCTCTTTTGTTACCTTGTCAATTCCATATGCTTTCTTCTTATCCATTGTTTTATGAATTGCTCGAAGCGTATCTACATTGATATAGGACGCAAGATTCTGTACCTTTCTGTCGGTTCTGTTTGCTTTTGCAATATTGTACTGTATTCCAAGCAACTCATTTACCATGTTCATCAGCTCTCTTTCGTCTGCATAGTTCCTAATTACTTGAAGCTATAAAGTGCACAGCCCTTTTCTCCATCTGCTTTCACAGACTTCTCCGATACTATGGCTGTGTCGGACTTCCTGCCACTCATTTGAATTCCTGACGCATTTCTTTGTTTTGGTCTCCATACCCCTTGGGGGAAATGACAGGATCTCAGCTGTTCCGATAACATACTTATCATCAACCTCGCCAAGCTCTCAGACTGGGGGATGCCGTTGTGGCCTCACCATATCGGCCATAGCAGTGTTGTCTACTGCGTAACAGAACACATCGACCATTTCCAACCTCGTAATAATTTCCCAGCTCAATCACTTCACTTTCGTTTCGGCTCTGTTGCTCCCTGTCCTACGCTTAAACCTGACGTTACCGTTTTGGTTCCAAGGACTCGGTACAGGCGGTTGGTTAGACCTTACCTGATAGGATTTTCCTACTGTATTGTTATCAGCTTACCAAAGTTTGCGGAATTCCTTCCGCACACTAGGGGAAATCAGCTATGCTGATTTCGCAGCTCGCACCTGTTTGATATTACATCATCTATCACTTTCCGGCGATATTTCACAACCATAATCAAATGATAATATAACAAAAATACTGAATGTGCATTATTATCCAAA
>SFQZ01000285.1 GCA_004562915.1 bacterium | reverse complement strand
TTCTCCCCTTTTCTGGAAGAGAAATTTACCATCACCGCTATACACGCAAGCAGTTTCTTTTTTGCGTACTGATAAACTTCTTTCATCAAGCAACAATTCTTCTTTTGCTTCTTTTGACCATTTATCTGTTGTTTCTTCAAGTTTAGCACTATTATAAACGGTTTTATTGCCATTTCCAAGCCCTTCTATGTCATTTATCTTTTGTACATCCTTTCGGACACGCTCTGATGCCTGTAAATACTTTTCCTTGTATTCATCAAAGTTCTTAGTCTTATCCAGCCCGAAATATTCAGCACGTTCTTTCAGCGTGTTCAGTTCTGAATCATCCAAAGCCCACTTTGCACGCTGCAGTAATGCACAACGACAATTCACAACCTCTGATGCAGGACCTGATGGGTCGCCGGGATATAAAAGGCCATTGGAAAACTTCTCGTCCAGCTCCCGGATTTCCCCATCAACCTGCCGATGACTGTCTCTGGTTCTCCCATCAAGCGTAGAATCCCACTGCTTCACCACATCCGCACCCCTTCCTTTGGCTTTCCATTGTGCATCCATGGCCGCCTTTGTCTGGATTCTATGGGCTTCTGTCCGGGCTATGCGCATTGCGTTATTCTTCGGGATTCTGCCATATGCCGCAATGTTTCTGGCAATCACTGAATACATCATACCCCTGGATATTCCCCGGCTGATTTCTCCTGCAATCTTCTTTGAAAGGTCTTTTGTATCTCTTCCCAATGCCGTATACAGGTTTTCAGACAGCTTTGTCTCATGCTGTATCGCCGCTACTATCTGCTCCTGGTCAATGGGTATTACCAAAGGAATGCCCTGTCCTTGCAGATCATACATGGTTCCCAGGAATCCATCTTCATAGGACTGTGCCAGGTATTCTGACAGGGTTTCAAACTCGTTGTTATGTAACTGCTCCAAAATGGCTGATACCTGGTCTTTCAAGGCTTTTTGATACTGCACCTGATAGATCACATGAGCCATATCTGCATCTTGTCTGGCAAGCAGTAATTCTATTTTATTGTTTATCTCGTCCAGTGCATCCCGATAAACCTTTTCCAGCCGTTTTAGCACGGCCTTTTCACTATCAAGAAATACCTGCTGTGTTTCCTTCTGCCGTTTGTTCATCCTCTACCACCACACTATCCAATACACCCTGTGCATCTTTCACAGCATTTTCAGCTTCTTCCGGGTCAGGCAGTTTCCCTTTGATTTCCTCATAATCAATGTCAAGCTGTTCACAAATCAACTGCATAAAGGTTTCATTGTCCAGATGTGTAGCAACATTAAGCAGGGTTTCCACCTCTGCCTGCCTTGTCTGTGCTTCCATCTGCTTAATCTGTGCGTTTTCCTGCTCATTGCTCATGATTTCGTGCTTAAAGTCGAAGTAAACGTCCTTCTGCTGATAATCCGTGCCGTTTACAGCATTAATTTCATCCAGGACAACTTTGATTAGCTTTCTTAGAAACTGTTTCAGCCGGATGATGATTTTAGAGCATTTTAGATCAAGTAGAGAATAGGCCGCCTTGATTGCGATATTCGTTGTAGCTGCTGTATCTTTCAACCCAGAAGTATTTAACCCCATGCCAAAACGGTAAATATTTTTCTCATCCAGCTCCAGTTTTACCTTTCTTGCTTCATATGGAATATCTACTGTTTTAAAATCTACACCGCCATTTTCATCTACTCCCATATGCTTTTTGGTTTTTGCATTCTGGATCATCTCCTCTAAACTATCTCCTTGAAATCCAGATACTACTACCAAATATTCCGATGCATCCTGGATATTGTTTGTAAGCCCACAGGCCATCATATCGTAATCATCAATCAAACTCTTAATCGGTTTTAAGCTGGATAACCACTTTTTGTTATTATCCATCCTAAAAAAGGAATGAAACTAGATTCTTCAAAATAGGCCTTTCCGTCATTCCCTCTTATATAAAGGGTATGTGGTCTTGGGTTCACCTTCTCAGAAATATCCATTTCTATGCTGCCATTATTCACCTGTACATAAAATGCGACTTCCCTTTTACCCCACACTTGTATACGTTTAATTACATTCTGTTCCCTAACCTCTCGGTCAACATACCAATAAATAACATGGTCTGCATTAGTATCTGTATCTTTTGCCTTTATTTCTACTACTCCCATGCTA
>SFQZ01000284.1 GCA_004562915.1 bacterium | reverse complement strand
CCACTTTTTCATCTATCTTTTTTACAGGAGGGCTTATGCCATGAATAATAACGATTACATAAAACATTCCGATATCCTTCCTATAATGTCAAGCCCTAAATCATTGATTTTTCAGGCTTTTCTTTAAATATTTACCTCATAAAACAGAGCCAAAAGTGTATGACAGTCATTGTATCTTGTACTGAACAGCCAAAAGAGGGTGCAGTTTATAAAGCGTCCCTTTGTTTTGCTTTATAAAGGCTATAAATCCTCTGTTAACTATGATGGTGAACCTTCCGTGTCTAATGGTATCGTGTACCAACTTCCTTCGTCCCACCTGCTCATACACCGAGTGCTCGCTAAGCTTTCTAACAGGGTCATTGCCCTACGGAGTGAACTACTGCAAGCTACAGCTCTTGTTTATATTTTGATTTTACTGACCTGCCCTTTCCGCAGGGTACGGATATTCCGTGGACGCTTCCCCTGTTTCGTTACCTGCTGGTCATTGTGCTGATGCAGTGCCTGTTGCACTCCATCGTTATCGGGTTTCTTTCCAGAACCCTGCCCGATTTCGGAATCATCCGCAACCCGGCAAGGCTCTGGAATAAATAATGCTGTCGATTGTCTTATGCTGCAATCGCTTCCTTCTTTTCCGGCCGTCTGATGTCCATCAACATCTTCTTCGGATCATAGACCGTGCCATTCTTCAGAATCGTGTAGATTATCCTCAGAAGCTTGCAGGCTATCACAATCAATGACTGCATCTTTTTCAGCGGATTATCGGCTCGCGTCGTATAGTACATATGGAGTTCTTTGAATTCCTCCGCATGTGCCACTGCTGACTTTGCCGCCTGAAACAACCAGTATCTGAGTCGTTTGCGTCCTCTGTGACTAATCTTGGTTTCTCCCTTATGCTTTCCTGAACTGCATGCTACAAGACCTAATCCACTTAATTTTTGTATTTCCTTAACATCATCAAATCTCGAAATATCTCCCATCTCTGCAAGGATTCCGGAAAGTGTGTTTTCTCCGATTCCTGATATCTCCAGAATGTTAACGGCATGCGGTATTTCCTGACATTTCTGGTTGATCTGATTCTCTATAACAGCAAGTTCAGCATCCAGTTCCAGGATTTTCTGTACAAACCACTTTACAGCTGTCTTACCTGCAGTGGCTCCATCCTTAATCCCAACACTTGCTTTCGCATACTGTAAGATTTCTCCGGCTCTGCTATAGCCGCGTCCTCTGAGCTTAGCATCATGCCAAATTTTTCTTATTCCATCTTCACCAAGCGCTACCAGATCATCCGGAAATGGTGCCTGTTTCAGCAGTTCCAGACTAAATGCACCATCGACTTTTCCCAACGCATCCTTATACTCCGGGAAATATATCTTCATCTCCCTGTGCATCCGGTTTATTGACCGAATTCTGTCCTCATTCAGCTGATCTCTGAACATGGATAACCTGCGAAGCTCCCCATAGAGCTTTTCCGGAAGGTATGGCATACCGAAGTTGCCATCCTTGACAAGATTTGCTATCAGTTTCGGATCCTTCCTGTCATCCTTCAGCTGGCTGTTATCTTCAACCTCCTTTGTCTGCTTCACAGCATAAGGATTTACCTGAACAACGCTGATTCCATTTGAAATCATCCATGTCGCAAGGCAGAACCAGTAGTGGCCGGTCGGCTCTAAGCCAAGTACTATCTGGCTCTTATTATGCTCAGCAGCTATTTTTACTGCCCATTCCTTTGCACTTTGGAATCCCTCATAATCATTGTTGAAAGAGTATACGGACTTACTGAGTTCCCTCCCTCTGGTATCGATTGCTCTCATATAGTGCGTTTCACTGCCTACATCGCATCCTAAGATAAGCATGTCATCGCTGATAAAGGAGAGTTTTTCATTTTTATCGAACTTACCATTAGTTTCCAACTCACGCCAGGTTGAAGCTGTGAGATTTTCCTTGATCACCTCCGCTTTTTTCAAAAGCTCCTGCTGTTCAAAAATATTTGCTGTTACTACTTGATTTTTCTTCTTTGTGCCTTTAACATTCATTTTAGATACCTCTTGTATTCTTTAGATTTTTACCAACTGGCAGGTCAGTAATAATCTAAATTTACTTGAGGTATTTTTTCATGTCAATCTCTTGACCTATTTAAAGTATACAGGAAGCTTTCAGATGCT
>SFQZ01000076.1 GCA_004562915.1 bacterium | reverse complement strand
TTGATTGATGGAACGCCGGATGCGGTGAAAGTCGCATGTCCGGTGTGAAGCGGGGGAAAAGCTGGAGATAACTTCAAAGGCTTACCTATCGCTATTTCCGTCGGATCTGAATACCTATGGAGGGGAAGCAAAACGGCTTTTGGAAGATCTGCAGTCACGAAATGAGCGTATGTTCCTTGTAACAGCGCTCTTTTTAAATACCGCAAAAAGCAAGCAGGAATTGGATAATGCGATCTTTCAGACAGCCGGTATCGCACAGAAATATAATTGTATGTTAAAGCGTCTGGATTATCAGCAGGAAGAAGGCTTGATGAGCAGCCTTCCCCTTGGGGTTAGCCATATTCCGATAAAAAGAGCGCTGACAACGACCAGTACAGCGATTTTTGTACCATTTACCACACAGGAATTATTTATGGGCGGCGATTCTTTGTATTATGGACTGAACGCTACCAGCAATAATCTGATTATGGTAGATAGAAAGAAGTCGAAAAACCCTAATGGCCTGATCCTCGGTACACCCGGTTCAGGAAAATCCTTTGCAGCAAAAAGGGAAATGACGAATGTATTTTTTACAACCAATGATGACATTATCATTGGAGATCCGGAAGGTGAGTATTATCCGTTGGTCCATGCTTTGGGAGGACAGGTCATCCATATTTCCCCAAACAGTAAGGATTACATCAATCCGATGGATATCAACATGAATTATTCTGAGGATGATAATCCGCTGGGAGTAAAATCTGACTTTATTTTATCCCTTTGTGAATTGATCATGGGAAGCCGGGATGGAATTGAAGCAGAAGAAAAGTCTGTCATTGACCGATGCCTTCCGCTTGTATATCAGAACTATTTTTCTGATCCGAAACCGGAAAATATGCCGATCCTTGGAGATCTGTATGATTGTCTCCGCAAACAGAAAGAACCCCAGGCACAGAGGATTGCCACAGCTCTGGAAATCTATGTCAACGGATCTTTGAAGGTGTTCAATCACCAGACCAACGTAGAACTGAATAACAGGATTGTCTGTTTTGATATCAAGGAGCTTGGAAAGCAGTTGAAAAAGCTTGGAATGCTCATCATACAGGATCAGGTATGGAACCGGGTGACTGTCAACCGAGGCGTGAAGTCTACTTGGTACTATATCGATGAATTCCATCTTCTTCTGAAAGAAGAGCAGACCGCATCTTATTCGGTGGAGATCTTCAAGAGATTTAGGAAGTGGCAGGGCATTCCGACAGGAATCACGCAGAATATAAAGGACCTTCTTGCTAGCCGGGAGATTGAAAATATTTTGGACAATAGTGATTTTATTTTGATGTTAAATCAGGCTGCAGGTGACCGGCAGATCCTGGCAAAACAATTAAATATCTCACCGTATCAGTTGTCTTATGTTACGAATTCCGGGGAAGGAGAAGGACTTCTCTTTTATGGGACAACGATCATTCCGTTTAAGGATAAGTTTGATAAGTCCCTGAAGTTATATTCTCTGATGACAACAAAGCCGGAAGAAGTGGAACAAAGAGAAAAGGAAGGAGGCGGAAATCTTGGCAGGGAAAGAACTGAAAGGAAGAGAGAAAGTTGTAAGTAAAATGACAAGAGACGGTCTGACGGAAGAAAATCTGGCAGATGGTTCCGTAAAAGATATCAGCCATAAAAGCCGGGGCAGACCGCCGGAAATGAAACAGGACTTTGTTTTTGACCGGGAAAAGAAGAAAGCCCAGCAGTCGGATGGACAAGGAGAGGAACGGAATCTGCAAAAAAAGCAGATCCGAAAATCCTCTTTGCGAAAAGAAGCAATATCTGAAGAACCTATTTTAGAAGAATCTGTGTTAGATGGAGAAGGAACTGGAGAGAAAAACGTTTTTGGAGAATCCCCCAAATACAAGAAAAAGTTTCGGGAACATGCACAGATACCGGAAGATGACTCCTTGACAGGACAGAAGAAAAAGATCCGGAAAAAGCAGATCCAAAAACAGATGAGAAAAGAGCAGACAAAATCCGGAAGATTATCCTTTGATGATGAGGAAAATCAGATGGTAAAAGGCCCGGGGATGAAACCGGGCAGGACCATTGGAAGGTATGCGGTAAGAGATGCAGTTTCAAAAGGGGTATCGGATCCAGAAGAAGAGGAACAGGATGTTGCAACGGAAACGGTTCAGTTTGCAGAAAGAGGGACCGAAACAGCAATAAGAGGTCTGCGCTATGCACAGCATCGGAGCCAGCGTGCAGATGTAAAGGCAAACCGGAGAGGATATCATCTGGATGAAACCGGAGAAAAGTTAAAATTTGGTATGAGTGACAGCATGGGGAAAGCAGGGGCGGAGGAAACGGCCAAAAAGTCGGAAGAGAAGAAAAGGGTTTTGAACCGCTTTTTCCAGAGAAAACGATATAAGGATGCCTATCGGGCTGCCAGAACAGGAAAATCTGCAGGCAGTGCAGGCGGGGCGGCAACTGTTGCCGGCGTTGAGAATATAACCGTGAAAGCGAAGATCGCATTAAAAGAGATTGTGAAGCGGAATCGGGCTGTATTTTTCGGCGCCGGTATTTTTGTGCTTTTATTTCTGATCGTGGCAGTATCTTTGGGAAGCTGCAGCGCTTCCATACAAGGGGGAGGCTCTGTGATCGAGATCACCACATATCCGGGAACAGATGAAGATATCTATGCAGCTGAGAACTACTATGTTTCTTTGGAAATAGCTTTGAACCAGCAGATCAATGAGATGGAAACCACTCATCCGGACTATGACGAATACCAGTACAACGTAGGCGAGATCGCTCATAATCCGTATCATCTGATCTCCTATCTGACAGCAAAATATGGGGATTGGAAATTTGAAGACATCAAGGATGAATTACAGGCTTTATTTGAAGCACAGTACAGCTTGGATACAGAAAGCAAAACAGAAACCGTGACAGAAACGAAGACAGTACGGGTAGGGGAATCCTTAGGGAACGTAGTTACCAGCGGTTACTGTAATTGTTCGATCTGTTGCGGGCAATGGTCAGGCGGTCCTACAGCGAGTGGCGTTTATCCAACCGCAAACCATACGATCGCGGTAGATGCTTCTGATCCATTTGTTCCGATGGGAACAAAGATTGTGATGAATGGCGTGGAATATACCGTAGAGGATACGGGAGCCTTTGCAAGATATGGAGTGCAGTTCGATGTTTACTATGATAATCATAGCGCAGCATCCGCACATGGTCATAAGACCTGGGAAGCGTTTATTGCGGATAGTAACGGAAGCAATGAAGTGACAGTAACGAATACGACAACGAAGAAGATCTTGTATGTGACATTAGGGAATACGGGATTTGATGCAGTCGCAAGAGCTAATCTGAATGAAGAACAGATGATCCTATACAATGCTTTGAATACCACCTATGGAAACAGAAATTACTTGTGGGATATAGGAAATATCTCCACAGGCTCCGGTTCGGACGGAATGAGTTATGAGATACCGCCGGAAGCATTACAAGATGAAGAATTTGCCCGGATGATCCGGGAAGCTGAGAAATATCTGGGAGTCCCGTATGTATGGGGAGGATATTCCCCTTCTGGATTTGACTGTTCCGGATTTGTATCCTATGTGATCAATCATTGTGGAAACGGATGGAACCTGGGAAGACAGACTGCAGAGGGATTGCGAAACAGTTGTACGTTTGTTTCTCCGGGCGATGCAAAGCCGGGAGATCTGATCTTTTTCCAGGGAACGTATAGTACGCCAGGAGCAAGCCATGTGGGTATCTATGTGGGAAATAACATGATGATCCATTGTGGAGATCCGATCCATTATTCCAATATCGGTACAGCATACTGGCAGCAACATTTTATGTGTTTTGGCAGATTGCCATAAGAAAAGGAGAGTGAAAGATTTGAATAAAAAAATCAAGAAATATATGGAGGAGATCCATAAGACAGAACAGAAGATCGCTGATCTTCAGCAGTATCTCAAAGGACTTCATGCTGCTTTAAAACAGGAAGAAGATAATGAGATGATCAAAAGCATCCGTGGAATGAAATTAGACAGTCATGCCCTGCATGATCTTCTGAATGGAATCCAGGAAGGAACCGTAAAATTTCAGGTCAGCCAGGAGTCTGAGGAAGAAGGAACAGGCTCCTTTGTATTTACAGAAAAGAAAGAGGAGGGACATCCGTATGGTGAAATGGAAAAAACTGAATAAGAAAGTGGCAGGAGTATTGTTAGGCGTTATGGTGCTTTTTTCTGCATCCACAACAGCCTTTGCATATGTGGATCCGTCGGCAGAGACGACAAATACAGAAGCGGCACAGACGGAGACGGTACAGAATAAAGAAACAGAAAAGCCGGCAGATGAGGGGGTTCTGCCGGAAAATAATAAAACAGAGAAGAAAGAAGATGCTTTTACAGAACCGGGAAATGGGGAAGTCCAGGATGATATCCAGAATGGATCCAGTAAAGAATTCCTTACGATCACAACAAAGAATAACAATACCTTTTATCTTGTGATTGACCGTAGTTCTACCTCCCAGAATGTATATCTGTTATCTCAGGTAGATGAAAATGATCTGAAGGAATTTGTGGATCAGGAAAAAGAGCCGGCAACTGTCACACCCACTCCGCAGGTAGTCATCGATGAAAATAAAACCGAAGAAACCGATAAAAAAGAAGAGATAGCAAAGCCAGAAAAAGAGAAGATGCCACAAGCGAATATGGGAGCAATGGCAGCAATCCTTATTCTTGCGTTAGGTGGAGTTGCAGCTTATTACTACTTCAAGATCTATAAGCCAAAGAAAGAGGAAGAAGATGATTTTGAAGAGGAAGGACTGGAAACAAGTGATGGCTTGGAAATCATCAATGAGGATGAATTTGAAGACCGGGAAGAAGAAAATGAATAAAAAATAAAAAAAATGAGTGGAACGCCCTGTATTTTTGGGGCGTTTCCTTTCGTTATATGAAGGAGGTAATAAGTTATGTATTTAGTAATTGCAGAAAAACCAAGCGTGTCCAAAGCGATTGCAGAAGTGATCGGGGCATCAAAAAAAGAAGAAGGGTATCTGGAAGGAAAGGGCTGCATTGTCAGTTGGTGTTTTGGTCATCTTGCAGAATATGTTCCACCGGATTCTTATGATGAAAGGTTCACCAGATGGCTGTATGAGGATCTTCCGATCATCCCAGAAGAATGGAAACTGGCAGTATCCAAAGATAAGAAAGAACAGTTCTATATTTTGAAAAAGCTGCTGAACCGCCCAGATATCGAGTTTGTGGTAAATGCCTGTGACGCCGGACGGGAAGGAGAACTTATCTTTAAGCATGTATATGATCTGTCCAGAAGTAAAAAACCGGTCAAGAGATTATGGATCAGTTCATTGGAAAGTTCTTCGATCTTAGAAGGGATAGAACATCTGAAAGCTGGAGAAACCTATCATAATCTGGCAGAAGCAGCGGTTTGCCGGGCACAGGCAGACTGGCTTGTCGGTATGAATGCGACAAGAGCTTACACAACAAAATATTTTAAAAAGCTGACAGTAGGACGCGTGCAGACGCCGACACTTGCCATGCTTGTCGAAAGACAGAAGCAGATTTCAGGTTTCAAAAAAGAAAAATATTTTAATGTGGTTTTGGATTGTGATGGACTGATCGCAGAGAAGAAGAAAATCTTCGATGTGGAAGAAGCAGAAAGAGTGTGGAAAACCTGTCAGGGCAGTGATGCGATTGTGGAAAAGGTGGAGTCAAAGGAAAAGACGGTAAAACCGCCGAAACTGTATGACCTGACAAGCCTACAGAGAGAGGCGAACCGTATCTATGGAATGACTGCTCAGCAAACATTAAATGCGGCGCAGAGCCTGTATGAGCAGAAGCTGATCACTTATCCGCGTACAGACAGCCAGTATTTGACAAGTGATATGGAAGAAACAGCGAAACAAGTGATCCGTAAGATCCATGAGAAATATCAATTGCTGGGACCGTTTGACCAGCCCAAAACACCGGATGTAAAGAAGGTGCTGAATGACAAGAAAGTATCAGATCATCATGCAATCATTCCTACGGTAGAACTTGCAGAATTTGATTTTTCTAAGTTAAGAGAATGGGAACAGAAGATTTTATTCCTGATCGCAGTACATACCGTAGAAGCAATGGAAGAAGATCATGTATTCATGGAGACAGAGGTGGAAGTGCGATGTCAGGATGAGATTTTTAAAGCAAAAGGGAAAGTGGTCAAGCAGAACGGTTGGAAACTTTTTGAAGAATGCTTCAAGAATGAGGATGGACTTGCTATAGAAAACCCGGCGGATGCAGGGAAGGACAGCATTCCAAAAGTAGAAGCAGATCATAAGTTTTACAACGTATCCGCAGCGAAGACGGAACATTTTACAGCACCACCGAAACCGTATAGTGAGGATACCCTGCTTGCAGCTATGGAGACTGCTGGAAATAAAGAATTTGAGGAAGATACCGAGAAGAAAGGGCTGGGCACTCCGGCAACAAGAGCAGGGATCATAGAAAAACTGATCGCTTCCCAGTATGCGGTACGAAAAGGTAAACAGATACTTCCGACAGAGGACGGAAAAGTATTGATCGATATCTTACCGGATTTCTTGAAGTCTGCCACCATGACAGCGGAATGGGAAAACCAACTGTTAGAGATGGAGCAGGGAAAGATGGCTCCGGGACAGTTTATGACAGGTATCGAAAAACTGCTTTCCATGATGCTGAATCATTGTGACTCCATTCCGGAAGAAGAGACACGAAGGTTCCAGAAAAAAGAGAGCTTGGGAACCTGTCCGGTCTGTGGCGGCCTGGTCTATGAAGGAAAGAAAAATTTCTATTGCGGTAACCGTGAATGTAATTTCTGTCTCTGGAAAGAAAACAAGTATTTACAGAGCATGGAAAAGGATATGGATGCCAGGATGACTGCTGAGCTTCTGAAAAATGGAAGTGTTCATGTGAAGGATCTGTATTCCAGAAAGAAAGATCTGTATTTTGAAGCAGATCTGCATATGGAAACCGATGAAAACGGGAGAGTGACATTTTCATTATCTTTCCCGAAAAGAAAAACAATGAAGAAAAATAAGAGAAAATAGGAGGAATAAAATATGGAATTTAATCAATTTGTTAACGAAGTAAAGGGAGGAATCAAACAGTTTCTTCCGATTGAATATGAAGATGCACAGGTAAGAATTGAAGAGGTAAAGAAATTAAATGAGAATTATCTCGGAATTACGGTCTTAAAAGAAAATCAGGTAATCGCTCCCACTTTTAATCTGAATCAATTGTACAAAATGTATCAGTCAGATCCAGAGATTTCTATGGGAAGCATTTTGAGAAGCATTACGGAACTGGTGCTTGATGTACCGGAGCAGTTTAATCCGAAGAGCATTACAGAATATGAGAATGCAAAGAAGAAGCTGTTCATCCGCGTATCTTCGGCAGAAAAAAATGAAGAAATGCTGCAGAACGTACCTCACCAGATGAGAGAAGATCTGGCAATTACCTATCATCTTGCCATCCGCATTGATGATATTGGGGTGGGTTCTACGACGATCACGAATGATATTTTAAAGCGTTATGGGATCAGTGAGGAACAGCTTCATGCAGATGCTATGGAAAACAGTCCGAATGTCAGACCCATCCATGTGATGGTAATGGGAAGTATGATCGAGCAGCTTATGGGAATGGGACCAGAAACAATTCTGAAAGATGAATCTGTTCAGAGTATTGCAGAAGTTATCTCAAATGGAATGGGAAGTGAGAATCCGATGTTTATTGTAACGAACTCACAGACAGTAGGTGGAGCAGGTGTGATTTTTTATCCGGAAGTAATGGATCAGATCGGGGAAGGCTTTCAGGGAAACTTTTTTATTCTGCCTTCTTCCACTCATGAAACATTAGTCATTCCGGATAATGGAGCATTTGATTACCGGGTTCTGGAGGATATGGTCCAGACGATCAATGAAAATGAAGTCGCTCCGGAAGAACGACTTTCCGATCATGTCTATCATTATGATGTGAAAGACCGGGTATTTGAAAGGGCAGATAAATTTGCAGAGCGTCAGAAAGAAAAGGCAGCCAAGCTTGATAAAAATGAACATACCGGAAAAGAGCAGAAGATGGAGCATCCAAAACCAAAGAAACATGCTATGGAATTATAGAAGTGTAGAGTCCGTATAACAATAAGATGGGAATCCCTCATACACACGGCTGTATGGGGGATTTTTTAAAAGAGAAAGAGAGGAAATGAATGAGTGAAGAATTGACAAAAACTAAATTACTTCCCATACAGGGGAAAGATATGGACAGTATCATGCAAAACCTGGAAACAGGAGTCGCAGAATTATTTACCAGTGAACGGTATCAGGAATATTTGAAAACCATGTCAAAATTCCATAATTATTCTTTTAATAATACGCTGTTGATCGCCATGCAAAGACCGGATGCCACCTTAGTAACAGGATATCGGAACTGGCAGTCTATGGGCAGACAGGTAAAAAAAGGGGAGAAGGGAATTACCATTATCGCACCGGCGCCGATCAAAAGGAAAAAGGAGCAGGCAGTATTGGATCAGGATCAGAAACCGGTGATCGGTCCGGATGGAAAACCAAAGACGGAAGAGGTGGAGGTCACACTTCCTTGTTTCAAGGCGATTACAGTATTTGATATTGAACAGACCACAGGAGAGCCGATCCAGACACTTGCTCCTGAAATCCTGACAGCGGCAGTAGAAGATTTTGACTTATTCCTGCAAGCAATCCGGGAAATCTCACCAGTACCGATACGATTCGATGCGATCGAAGGATCTGCAAACGGTTATTATCACAACCTGGATAAAGAAATCGTGATCAAAAAAGATATGAGCCAGAGCCAGACTTTAAAAACAGCAATCCATGAAACCGCACATGCAAGGTTACATGACAAGGAGATCATGGAAAGCCAGGGCATCGAGAAGGACCGGCTGACAAAAGAAGTGGAAGCAGAGTCAGTCGCGTATTGTGTGTGCTCTGCCTTTGAACTGGATACGTCAGAATACAGTTTTCCGTATATTGCAGGTTGGAGCAGTGGAAAAGAAATGAGAGAACTGAAAGCCTCTATGGATGTGATCCGTAAGACAGCAGGAGAAATGATCGATGAACTGACAGAAAAAATAGAAATGATGCTGGAACAGAAACAAGAGAAATTAATTGCTGCCGTAGAAGCTGCCGGATACCGTTTTGCAAAAGAAGAAAGCAATTCTCAACATCTGCAGTTTATTCCGGATGGCACCCATAGGATGCAGGGACATTTATTTGCAAAATCCTGGAATGAAGTGGAACGATGGGTAGAAGCTATCATAGAAAAAGGAGATCCAATCCAGAAAGAACGTGTAGAGCGAGTAATATATCCGGAACGGTTTGAACATAGTTTTGAAGAAATGATGTTTACAAGGAAAGAATGCAGGCTCTCAATCTATCATTTAGATGAAAATGGAACAGGAAGAGATCAATTATTTGTGGGGATGGAAGACTTGCAGGAAAAAGGGATCACGATAACTGCTGATCAGTATCGATGTGTTTATTCCAGCCTGTATCTGCCAAATGAAGATATGAATGCAGTTTACAGTATTTTTAATGATGATCCACCGGCTGATTATAAGGCACACTCCCTGTCTGTCAGTGATGTTGTGATCATGAATCAGAATGGGGATATGAAAGCATATTTTGTGGATCGCTTTGGATTCCAGGAACTTCCGGATTTTGTAGAAGAGAGAAAAAAGATACTCGGAATGGAAAGTGACATTCAGAAAAAGGATATCTTAGAGCAAACGAGTTGTATCAGTTTCTATGCGGCAGAATGTTCAGAGTTTCCGGTATTAGGAGAAGTTCATCATGATCTTACTTTGCCGGAAGCTTTAGAAGCGTATGAGAAGATACCTGCAGAACGAATGAATGGGCTCAAATCTGTTGGTTTTAACCTGCAGGAAGGCGGTGATTATGACGGAATGATGGATCTGATGGTTGCCGGAAGATCACAAAGAGAGATCTTAGATTCCATACCATTTTACAGGGAGAACAAGTTGGTGCAGGAAGCCCTGAAACGTGTAGAACAATATATCGAGGAAAAGCCACTGAATGTAGAGAAAACCAGACCAAAAGAAGAAAAAGGAGAGATACAGAAAACCAAATCTCAAAAAAGAAGGGAGGATATGAGCTTATGAGTAAAGTAACATTTGAAGAAGATGAATTGACGGTTGTGGCTCTTTTCCACGAAAACACAAGAAAAGATACGATAGATATTTTGAAGGATACCTTAGAGGCATTAGAAGAAGCGAAAGAAGATCCATTGGAAGACGATCTGCTGGAAACGATTGCCTCTGCAATCAGTAAGTTACAGATGATCGAAGATAAATATTATTATTCCCTGGATCTGAATCGTTATCTGAATAACCTGGAGGATGATGCTTATGAAGAATGATCAATTTGCAGTTTACCGAGTAGACCGTAATTCGGAAGGGAGAGACCTCTGGCATCTTTCCTATCAGGAAGCGGTAAGCAGGAAACTTGCGATACGGATTGAATATTACCGGCAGATAGATCTCAGACCATTATTGCCGGGGGAGAGTGCGATTGCTTTATGGAAACGTATGAAAGAGTCTTGTGAAGTCAGTGATGTGCTTGTACTGAATCAGAATGGGGAAATCCATTGTTATTATGTCAATGAAGACTATCCACAGCTTTTATCAGGGTTCATCCGATTAAACCCGTCAGGTACATTGGTCACGTTGGATACGGAAAATTATCGCATTAGTGGAAAGCCGGGAAATTGGATGGCTACGGATGATATCATCATTGATGGAAAACAGTTTTATCTCATGGAGCATCAGGAATATCACAGGCAGGTTGCCTATATCATCTTAGACAGTTATGGGAAGATGATCATGGAGGAATGTCAGAATGGATTCGATGAAAAAACCAAACAGAAACTCCATGAGATTATGAAAGTACCGGAACAAAGGGAACAGGAACATCAAACATATAAAGACAGGCTGGAACATTATCAGAAATTTTATGAGAATGGGACTTATGAGAGAAGCTGGGAATCCGGAACAGAAGGAAATTATAATATGGTGGACGGCCAGGTAAACAATCTGAAAAGTGCAGAAGGGAAAAGAGTGGAAAGAAAGCCGGCACAAAGATCAGAACAATCCTCAAAAAAGAAACCAAAGAAAAGAGAGTCGGTGATCAAGAGATTACGGGAAAAACAGATTGCAATCGCTGTGAAATCTGGAAAACCGGTACCGAGATATTTGGAGCAGGATATGGAAAGGAGGAGAGGATAGATGCTATGAAACTGTCAAAGTATGAGAAAGAAACGATTATCCTGACAAATGAAGAAGATCGATATTATAGTGTCTATACATTTAATCAGGGATTACAGAAACGACTAAAGAATTTTGCAGAGAGATATCCGGAATGCTGCTATCTAAGCAACTCAACAAAAGAAGGGAGTGAAACCTATATAATCCAAAAGGGACGGTTATCATTGAATTTAAGACCTCCTTATGCAAAGGAACGAATTCAGAAAGCATTAGAAACAATTCAAATGGCACGTGAAGAGAAGTCGAAAGGTTCATAAAACACGATTTAAGCGAAAAATATCTCATGACCATGAGGAAAACTGAAAACAAAAGGTATTCTGTGATAAAGTATAAAGGCTTATAAAGAGAAAGCTTGATATGTCTGGAAGCTACATTATAATACAAGCAAGGGCAGAACCTCAAAAAATCGGCTCTGCCCAAGTAACTCATGATATATCTGATATCAGTTTTTAGTTTACATAAAATTTGAAACGACCTTAACATTTCTCTTATATTTTCTTGCATAGATTAGTTTTTAACGATATGAAATATCTATATCGAACCAGGACTTTAGATAATACCATAAAATCTCTGCAATACCTATTGTGATTGCCCATAGCAGTAATGCCCCAACAGTTGCAATTATTATTAATTTCCATTTTTTTGCTAGAATAGAACAGATAATGCTCAGTACATATATTCCCAAAATAATCTCAAATTTTATAATAGATATGTTTAATGACTCCAAAACTAAACCTGTAAATGGAATCAAAAAAAATAATAAGCCAACTGACAAATAGGAACATTTACCAAATAAATCCATGCTACTCCATTTTTTTCTTATTTTTTCCATATTGTAACCTCCCATGCCGTTTTCTCATAAAAATTCTTGAATTTGAAGATTTGCCTTTGTAACTGAAATAGAGTTACTTTATTAGGATTAGGCAAATACTTTGAGAATCGTAGCTGTATAGACCAAAATTGCAGCTACTATCGAGATTATGGCATCTTTCTTTTTGTTTTTATCATAAAATTCTTTTGCGGTTGTCAGGAGTGTTAATCCCATAAAAAAATACATTAATGGCAATGCTGTTAGCGTCGGGCGGAATCGACCACCCAGAGTCGCTTAGAATTAACCATTTTTAGTCAGATAGAAAAAGCCATTGTATTTTCCTTTTCGTGTTCTAAA
>SFQZ01000283.1 GCA_004562915.1 bacterium | reverse complement strand
GAGACATGCGTGAATAACCGATTGACGATCGGGGCGCCGGGAAAGGCAGCCATGGAGAAAGTGATCGAGGCAGAAAAGGCATATCTTGCAGAGGATTGGAAAAAGGAAACTTTAACACGGTAAAACGTTATTGTAAAAAATGCACAAAGAATACCCGGAAAGATGACATTTTTTTACAAAATAGACCATTGCTTTTTTGAGAAAAATAGCATAATATATTCACTATAACGACAACTGTTCGCGATGGACGGACAACAATGGAATGCACGGTCTGCGGATATTCGATTGTCATGAATGAAAAGAGCCAGGGTAACAGGGGACGGTTCTTCGAACGAACAGGGAAAGACGAGGAGATTAGGCAATGAGTGAGAAGTTAAAAGTAGGTATTCTTGGTGGAACAGGTATGGTAGGACAGAGATTTATCTCTCTGTTGGAGAATCATCCATGGTTTGAGGTGACAACGATTGCAGCCAGCCCAAGAAGTGCCGGTAAGACATATGAAGAGGCAGTTGGTGATCGTTGGAAAATGGATACTCCAATGCCGGAAGCAGTAAAAAAGATTGTTGTCATGAACGTCAACGAAGTAGAAAAAGTTGCGGCAGAAGTAGATTTTGTTTTCTCAGCAGTAGACATGACAAAAGAAGAGATCAAAAAGATCGAGGAAGAATACGCTAAGACAGAGACACCGGTTGTATCCAACAACAGTGCACACAGATGGACACCGGATGTGCCGATGGTCGTACCGGAGATCAATCCGGAACATATGGAAGTTATCAAATATCAGAGAGAAAGACTTGGCACAAAGCGCGGTTTCGTTGCTGTAAAACCAAACTGCTCCATCCAGTCTTATGCACCTGTTCTCACCGCATGGAAAGAGTTTGAGCCATACGAAGTAGTGGCAACTACTTATCAGGCAATTTCCGGAGCAGGAAAAACGTTCAAAGACTGGCCGGAAATGGTTGGAAATATCATTCCATACATCGGTGGTGAGGAAGAAAAATCCGAGAAAGAGCCGCTTCGGATCTGGGGACACATTGATGATGAGAAGAAAGAGATTGTTCCTGCAACATCTCCGGTTATCACATGCCAGTGTATTCGTGTTCCGGTATTAAATGGACACACCGCAGCCGTATTTGTAAAATTCAAAAAGAAACCAACCAAAGAACAGTTGATCGAAGCATTGAGAAACTACAGTGGAGTTCCACAGGAATTAAATCTTCCAAGTGCTCCAAAGCAGTTTATCCAGTATTTAGAGGAGGACAACAGACCACAGGTTTCCTTAGATGTCAATTTCGAGAACGGTATGGGAATCTCTGTCGGACGTCTGAGAGAGGACACCGTTTATGACTGGAAGTTTGTCGGTTTATCCCACAATACTGTCAGAGGTGCAGCAGGTGGTGCAGTGCTCTGCGCAGAACTGTTAAAAGCACAGGGTTACATCACAAAGAAATAAGAGAGAATATCATAGCGATTTAAAAAGTCCGTATCACAGATGTGTGGACTGTAAAGAAATGACCGGAATAGTAAAATGCTGTTCCGGTCATTTCTTATGTATCTTTTTATATGGCAAGAACCGGGTTGTCGGAAAAGTTAAAAAATGATATAATTTTTACTACATTGAGGGAAAACGAACAAACAGACAGAAATGGGAGGTTTCTTATGGTAGCGAAGACATCCATTTTAAAAGAACTTGAGACAATTTATGGGAAGAGTGGAAATCAGCTCTATGTGTTGTATGGACGGACAGATTCTGAGAAAGAACAGTTATTGAAAGCGTTTCTTTCAGACAAGAAGTACTTTTATTATCGCAGCAGACAGGCATCGGAACAGGAACAGAGAAATCAGATGGAGGCAGAGATTCGGCAGAAGTTTTCGGCGAATATTACAAAGCACAGCTATGACGAATTTTTCAACCGGATCAAAAGTGGTGATGCGTCAAAACTTGTGGTTGTGATTGATGAATTTCAATTGATTGCAAAAAAAGATGCCTCTTTTATGGAGAGCATTGAAAAATTAAGAATGAAACGTCTTTATCCGGGACCAGTGTTGATCCTTTTGTGCAGTTCTTCGGTTGCATGGGTGGAACAGGAGATGCCTGCAACACTCGGTGAGCAGAGCAAAAGAATTGATGGAAAGATTAAGATTAATCCTTTGAATTTCTTAGAGGTGGTA
>SFQZ01000282.1 GCA_004562915.1 bacterium | reverse complement strand
CACACGCACATAGCTCTCCACCGGGTGGGCGTTATAGCTGATGGCATAGGAGTAGAACTTCGTGTCGGCTGTCACCACCGACAGGGTAGTCTCACCCGGGAAATTCTCCTCGGCCGCTTTCAGGCGTATGATCTCCGGGCAGTTCCCGACTTTCTCACCGATGACATAGTCACCGCCGATACTGTAATACTTCACCTCGGTAGGGAATATCAGGTGCAGGGTCTTCTCGTACCCGATCTGAAGGGGCACTGCCGGAAGCTCCTCGATCCTCTGGGCTTTCCCTGAAAGGAAAACGGACAGGAACAGTCCTGTTATGTAAATTCTGTTCGGTTTCATGGTTTTCTTTCAATTTTATATCTTTGTATGCAAACTTTAAAATTTAAATTATGATGGATTTCTTTTCTAAATTCTTAACTCCTTTATTCAAAGTGCAAAAAGCCGTTTCTTTTGGCATCATATAAAAAATGCTTCACCATCTTGTTATTTATTGTCTCTTCCTACGTTGGTCGCTTCCGTCTTTCAGATTGCATGCTGCGATACATTCACGCTGCCATCATTCAAGCTGACTTTTATATGGACGGTAATGACAATCTATACAACTGTTTTCATACTGGGATTTGGATATAGAAAAGAAACTGATTCTCAGAATCAAAATAATGACACAATTAATACTGATACAGACAAAGAAAAAACGTAGATATATCTCATGCCTGCTTTTGATTATTTGTTTCTTGACATTTATCAGGTTCTTTTCTGATACCTTTTTCTTTTTTTTTGAATATTCACGGTAACTCTTCCAAAACCCTAAAATGTGGAAAACAATATTAAGGGTGAGAAGAAAGCAGAAAAGTAAGATGGTCACAGAGCCGTTTTTCGATAAGAATTCTTCCATATCATACATTTTTTTCATCATTCGTTATTGTCACTTTCAGAGTCCGTTTATAATGGCTTACAGGCACTTCACTTCCTGATTAGCGGATGCCTTTTCCCCTTTAAATACTTTTTAATTTTTCGCATGGCCTTCTTTACAAAAGTCCCGATACTGAGAATGAAATTTTCCAGTTTCCCTGAGAACAGGAGTAGGATATATCCATTCAGGCAGATAACCAGAAGGGCAGAAAGTGCATAGTACCAGAATTTTTCCATGTCATACAACTGCATGATTATTCATTTCATCAAACTCCTTCAGGAAGCGTGCCGCAACCGTTGGGAATATCCCGTCAAAGAGATTGTACATCAGTTCCGGTCTCTGCGGCCGCCGATATACTATCACTTTCTTTCCGGCCCCCTTCATCCATCCCGCTTCTGCCAGCGGATGCTCCAGCGCGTCCAGGTACTCATCTGTTTCCATTTTCTCCCAGTTCCCGCTGATCTGCGACCAGCAGAAGTCCGTTTTTCTTTCAGGGTTCCTGAAGTCATACACCTCATGCCCCCGTTCTCTTAAAAAAGCCACGATCCGTGGCTGGTATTCGTTGCTCCAGCTGCTTGCCACATATACTTTTGCCATAGTTTTCCTCCTTTTACTTATCGTTTTTCATAACTTTCTCATAACCTCCCGGATTTTTTCATCCTGCGGAGAAGTCCTTCCCCGGAAAAGGAAACAGACCATGTCTCTTCATTTTGTCACTCTTTCAAATCCCGTTTCAAATTGTCGGTAAAAGCTGTCTGAGTCCGTAACTTGTTGTTAATGGCCGTTTTGCCATATTACCTGTTCTCTTTCTGCTTGTTTGAGGAGTCTGTATCTTTATTCAGTCCTTTTCTGACAGCCGGGAGATTCCAGCCCACAATGACAAGCGCTATCATATATATCCATACTTGCGGAAGCCTTATTGCTTCCGCAATAAATTCTTTTATCTGTTCCATTTTTTCCAGTATTTTTTTTGATTCGTTCCATAACTTTACATATTGTTTCCGTTACTTTTCTTTCCTCATTCTTTTTGCATCCTTCAGCAGTATCCGGTAGTTCGTCTTGATGGTCACCTTTATCTTGCGGATATTCTTGCTTGCGGCCGACTTGGTCGCGTTGATGACGCTGTTCGCCGCGCCCGCCACTATCTGGCTTCCCATGTCAAGTCCCCCGGAAATGCTTGTGTTCGTTCCGCTGACACCCGCGGCTTCCGCCTCCTTGATGGTTTCCGCCTTGGCATTTCCCGGAACGTATATGCCTTCCATGGCATCCTCGGAA
>SFQZ01000281.1 GCA_004562915.1 bacterium | reverse complement strand
GCCGTCCTCAGAAAAAATGACATAACGGCAAAGAACCGGTATCATCTCCTCCGTCACTTCATCTGCATTCTGAATCGTATCATAAGCTTCATTGATCTTTCTTTCTGCGTAATTAGCCGGATAAATACCTCCCAGGTTCACAAGAATATTAAATATAAGAGCTGTACATATCCCCAAAGTTAACAAAAGTCCAAGCATAGCCAGTACATACCTCAGAAAGATTCCACTAAGTGTACTGCTTCTTCTCTTTTCTACTCTTCCCATTTATATCCAATCCCCCAGACTGTTTTGATCGGCATGCAAGGAAATTCTGAGAGCTTTGTTCTTATATTTTTAATATGAGTCGTAATTGTACTTTCATTGCTCTCGCTGTCAAATCCAAATACCTGCTCCAGAATCTGTTCTTTTGAAAAAACCTGTCCACGGTTTCTTGCAAGAAACTCACAGATTTCATACTCCGCCTTTGTAAGCGGAATTTCCTTATCATCAACCATCATCTGTTTGAAAGATAAATGAAAGCAGACATGCCCAACGACCATTCTGACAGAATGTTCCCGGTGTTCTCTCCTAAGATGCGCAGCAACTCTCGCCCGAAGTTCCATAACCCCAAAGGGCTTACAGATATAGTCATCTGCTCCCAATGACAAACCATTTACCAGACTGCTTTCTTCTGTCTTTGCTGTAAGAAACAAAATGGGGCAGTCAACAAGCTGCCTGATTCTTGAACACAATACGAATCCGTCCTTGCTTACTTTTGTGACCAGATGTCCATCCTTATTTAGAATTGTTCCTATCATATCAAGGATTGCTGTATCATCATCAACTACTAATATTTTCGCCATATTATCCCTCTATTCTGATATTTTACTTCCTTCCCAGTGGGATGACCAGAATAAATAATATACCATAGTAATCACTGTAAATACGCAAAATACTGGTATTACAGACTTCATTTCATCGATTGCTCCCGGTTCTCCGAAAGCAGTCTGTAAATATGTGTATGGTAATCTTCCGGTCCATGAAACAGGTATATACTTCCAGACATACATTCCAAGATTCGTGAGCATTAATGTACTGACAAGTCCGGAAATAATTCCTACTCCAATGGACACGCCTTTTCCGAATCGGAAGGCCAAAAGCATTTGCCAGATATATAACGGAATACTGCCACACCACATAACAAATACTGTCATCATATATGTCCCTGTACTTACTGTACTACACCCAAGGATTTTATGAAACCCGAAGCAAAAGATTCCTGCTGCTAAAAATACAGAAAACAAGCTGAATATAAGCAAAAGTATCACCTTAGACAAAAATGCTGTTGTCTTTTTTCGTAAGGTGAGCAGATTCTGGTATGCTCCGGCATTTTGCTCCTGTTCCATGATACATGCAGTAAATATTCCGATCAGAACAGGGAATCCTGCTCCAACTGCCTGGTAGAAAGCAATGATTTTTGTATTCTCATTCCAGGCAGAGACAGCATAATACGCCAGAAACACCCCACTCGTTATAACAGGAATTAAAATATGCGCAAGCGTAATGGACAGCCCTTTCATTTTCAGCAAGTCCGCATGGAGGTTTCTTCTAAGCATTTCTATTTCCCCTCTCTCTTATCAAACCAGTTTAAGAACAAAAAAGTTGCAGCAATGAACCAGATAATGGATATGCAAATCCCCGGGAAAACGACTCCCGCATCCAAAAGCGGATTGCCTTCTTCTGCTCTGATTCCATTTGGTAATATATGAAGGAGTGGGCAAAGAATCCTCATCGGGATGGATGAAACAAAAAAATACCATTTTCCTGTCGGCGCTATGATAACGCCTCCAACCGTGAGAACCAAACATACCAGTAATTCCACAATCATTCCAAAGCGTTCACTTAAAAATAAAAGCAAAGGTATCTCCCATAGCTGCGTAATCGTAAGAACCAATACTGCAGCCAAAGCTCCTCCGAACGGAACACAGGTGGTCAATAGAAATCCTCCGAAAGTGGCACCCACAAATATAATCATATCAGACACCAGAATCACACATCCCATATAGATGATTTTACCCATCACTAATTTTCTTTTGCTGATAGAAAGCGTCATGAGATGATAGTATCTTGTTTTTTTCTCCCGCATTATGGAAAGATAGCAGATAATGGCAAGCATTCCGGGCAGCAGCAGTGTATACCACCAATTCCAGACACTCTCTGCATATGCATTTGTCATTTCTAATGTAAGTACAAATGCCAAATCAAATGTAATAATTGGAAATCCCCAGATCAGTACCCGTCCCATTGACTTTCTTGTTTTCAGATATTCTGCTCTCACAATACTAAGCACGACCTTCACCAGCCTTTCTGTTTTCTCTTACAACATTCATAAAGAGTTCTTCCAGATTCTCCCCCTGTTCCACTGGTCCTTCATATCCTAAAATACCATCTGAAATAATTCCCACATGATCGGCTAATAATTGTACTTCCGAGAGAATATGGCTGGAAAGTATGACCGTAATTCCCTGTGCCGGGAAGGATTGTATCAGCACTCGGAGTTCTTCGATTCCGATGGGATCTAACCCATTCGTGGGTTCATCTAATATTAGAAGCTTTGGCTCGCCCAGTAACGCCATTGCAATGCCAAGCCTCTGCTTCATTCCCAGAGAAAACTGCCCGACCTTCTTTTTTCCTGTATTTGCAAGAGAGACAATCTTAAGTACCTTATCAATCCTTTTTTCATCCACACCAAGCAGTAATGACCGGACTTTCAGATTTTCCCGTGCAGACAAATTCTCATAGACTGGTGGATTCTCGATCAATGCCCCAATTTCAGACAACGACTCCCTGCGCCATGGTTTTCCATCGAAATAAATCTCACCTGCTGTCGGTTTTAAAACACCGGTAATCATTTTCAGAGTAGTTGATTTCCCGGCCCCATTCGGTCCAAGAAGCCCATAGACTTTTCCCTTT
>SFQZ01000280.1 GCA_004562915.1 bacterium | reverse complement strand
ATAGATACCTGTCACAAGACACGGAAACATCATCCTGATTCCAACCGAAAGCAGTGAGATCCAGCTTGCAGCTGCCCCACGCGCAACCGGTACAAACCAGAAATCCATTGCCAGCAGCACCACATACATCAACGTTAACCTGAGTCCTGTCTTCCACTTTTTACTGAATGCAAATGGTAAAAGAAAGAAACACATCAGACACATTTCCGTTGCAAGATCTGCATGAAAAAATAATAAAAGATTTCCGATCACCAGGCTTACTGCAAAATGCCCGGAAACGAACAGAAATAATCCCATCACTGTTCCCATGACTGTAATCGCACCGAAATGTGGTACTTTTGCCACCATCAGCATAAAAACACATCCTGAAAGCAATGCCGCGATTCCAGGAAGGAATACATTGCTAAATCCGGGAAAAATCACATTGCTGGTGAAAGTTGCAATTGTTACCAGCACAAAATACAGTGCCGTAAATATTCCGATCGAGATCAGCTCCGGTATTGATAATTTGTTTTTCGTTTGACTCATAAAATCCTCCATTGTTAGAATCAACTAACTAATTTACTCAAAAAAAGAGTTTTCATTTATGAAAATTTAAACAAACGAAAACTCTTTTTCCTTTGCTCTGAAAGAATATCATGTTCAACAGTTAGTTTCCAATAACTCTTTCATTGCTTTTATTCATTTTTTACTGGTAATATTTTACAAGTCGTTAAATATCTGATAGATGTCAATCTTCAGTGCATCAGTATCCGGCAGACCAATAAACCTGCATCCATATTTATAACCGCCCTCCGGCAAAGCATCTCTCCGGACGATTTCAATAACAGCATCCACAACTTCTTTAGTCCAGATCTGAATCCTTGTATCGTAATAGCTTCCAATCTCAAGATCTGCTTTCGCCTTAAATCCAAGACCACTTCTTGAAATATCTATCACCTCGACATGGACAAATTTCAAAGTAGTCACGCCGTCTTCATCTAACCGTTCTAATTCAACCCTGACATCCAAATCCAGTCTCTTATGCTTTCTCCGCTCCTCCATGCTACACTTCTCCTTCATTAAAAACATAAAATAATTGTATAACAAGTCATTTGCGATTACAAGTAGTTTTAAGAGTTTCGATCCACAATGAACATTGCATCCCCAAAACTGAAGAAACGGTATTTTTCCTTCACGGCTGTCTCATAGGCAGCAAGCACATGTTCTCTGCCAGCCAGAGCAGATACCAGCATCACAAGCGTAGACTCCGGCAAATGGAAGTTTGTGATCAGTGCATCGATCACCTTAAACTGATATCCCGGATAGATAAAAATCTCTGTCCAGCCGCTCTTTTCTGTGAGGAATCCATTTTCATCCGCAGCAGCCTCCAACGTTCTGGTACTCGTTGTTCCCACTGCGATGACACGGTGTCCCTCTTTTTTTGCCTTGTTGATCTTATCCGCTTCCGACTGCTCAATCTTGTAAAATTCAGAATGCATATGATGTTTTAACACATCGGATTCTTTTACCGGACGGAAAGTGCCAAGTCCGACATGCAGTGTTACCTCTGCAATCTCCACTCCCATGTCACGCACCTGCTGTAACAGTTCCGGTGTAAAATGAAGCCCGGCAGTCGGCGCAGCTGCAGAACCGTCATATTTTGCATAGACTGTCTGATAACGGTTCTTATCCTGAAGCTGATGCGTAATATACGGTGGCAGCGGCATCTGGCCTAAACGATCAAGAATTTCCTCAAAAATCCCTTCATAATGGAACTGAATCAGACGGTTTCCTTCCTCCACGATATCGACAACTTCTCCGGTTAAAATTCCATCACCAAAAATAATTTTTGTTCCGACTTTACATTTCTTACCCGGTTTTACGAGTGTCTCCCAGATATCGTTTTCTTTTCTCTTTAATAAAAGAATCTCAATCTTTGCTTCCGTGCCTTCTTTTACACCATAAAGGCGTGCCGGAATCACCTTAGTATTGTTGATGACAAGGCAGTCGCCCGGTCTTAAATATTCCACAATATCTTTAAAATGTCTGTGTTCCACTTCTCCTGTGATCTTGTCTAAAACCATCAGTCTGGAACTGGAACGATCCTCCAACGGATCCTGTGCGATCAGCTCCTGTGGAAGATCATAATAAAAATCTTTTACATCCATGATTATTCTCCATCCATTATTATTTTCTGAACATGACAAAGAGCCGCTGCTGCGACTCTTTGCCATGTTTCTATCATATTATGCA
>SFQZ01000279.1 GCA_004562915.1 bacterium | reverse complement strand
CACTAACGCCGCCATCACTGCAACAATGCTGACTGCCACTGCAAACACACACGCGAGAATTGCTACAAGAATCGCCACCAAAACCGCTGCAACCGTGATCCAGATCGGGCTTGTCAAAACTGCGAGAATCACCCATAAAACTGTTTTTTCTGTTTTATTCTTCTGATTTTCCTTTTTCAGATTCTCCATATCGGTCTGACCGGACGCATTCTGACTGCCATAAGTTCCTCCGGCATAAGCAGTATTTTTCTGATTATAACTGCCAGAACCATAGGTACTGCTTCCATATAAACTGTTCATATATGGATCATCCGTTCCTGTCTCTGTCTTCTGACCATTTCCAGATGTTTCTTCTGTATGTGCCTCAACTTTTTCACCGCGCACATCCGCCTCGTGTGTTTCCACATCAGCCGCTTCACTCACCCCAAGATCTTTCTTGATCACTTCCGCCACCTTCTCCGGCGACTCCAGTTCCTCTAAAATTGATGCCTCATTTCCAATTCCGGCATCCTCAAAATAACTTCTGTAAAACACAAGTGCATCCGCTCTCTCTTCCTCTGAAATGTCCGAAAGCAGCTCCTCCAGACATTTTAAAAATTCTTCTTTATTCATCTTCTAACTCCTCTCCCGAAAATAATTCTGATATTTTCGAAGAATACGATTCCCATTCGCTGCGGTATTCTGCCAGCTTCTCTTCGCCGGTCTCCGTAATCTGGTAATATCTCCGGTTTCTTCCTCCGCATTCCCGGTCATACACGATCAGGTATCCATCCTTTTGCAGTCTACGCAAAACCGGATACAGTGTGGACTCTGAAACTTCAATTGCCTTCCGCACATCCTGCGTAATCTTATATCCGTAGGTTCCTTCTTCCTCCTTCGACACGACAGCAAGAACAATCGCATCCAAAAGGGCTGCGCCTGTATTAAATACCATGTACTCACTCCTTATTATTTTATTTGTAATATTATTTCTTGTTTAATACTATACATCATATAGTATTGTTCTGTCAATATTATTATATATTTAAAACTGGCATGGTCAATTTGTTTTAAACTGGGTTTTTAATTCATGACAGTTTTTGTATATAGTAATTCCAACAACAATCCTGGGAATTGAAACAAATAAGAACCATAAAAAGGAGAATTTTATTTATGAAAACATCAACCTCTTCTGCTGCACAGACAGCAGATTCAAAATCTTTATCAAACATCCGTTTTATCACGATCACGGCTCTTTTTATTTCCCTGACCTATGTATTCACTGCGTTTATTAATGTAAGACTTCCAATCACAGCAAACGGCGGACTGATTCATCTCGGAAATGTACCTCTTTTTATCTGTGCCATTATTTTTGGTAAAAAAAGTGGTGCAATCGCCGGCGGTGTCGGCATGGGACTCTTCGATCTGCTCTCCGGTTGGACCGCATGGGCGCCATTCACACTGATCATTGTCGGTCTGATGGGATATGCCGTAGGTGCCATTTCAGAAAAACATCACGGTTTTGGCTGGAACGCACTTGCTATCGCAGTTGCATGTGTGATTAAAATCGTTGGTTACTACATTGCAGAGGGCATCATTTACGGAAACTGGATTGCACCGGTTACTTCCATTCCTGGAAACCTTGTTCAGATCGGTGTTGCTGCTGTCATCGTTCTTTTAATCGTCGGACAGCTTCAGAAAATCGTAAATAAAATGTTATAAGCTGTGTAACACAAGTTCCATTTACAAAGCAATCTATTATAAAGAAGGAAATCATTATGTATAAAGTCATGACTCCTGGTCCAACCCAGGTAAAAGAAAATGTGCGTATGGCAAGAAGCCTCGTATGTACCAATCCTGATCTGGATGAAGATTTCGTAGAATTTTATAAGGAAACCTGCGAACTGATCAGCTCCCTGCTTGGCACGAAAAACGAAACCCTCATTTTGGATGGAGAAGGAATTTTAGGTTTGGAGGCTGCCTGCGCCTCCCTCACGGAACCGGGAGATAAAGTGCTCGTCATTGAGAACGGCGTGTACGGCGAAGGCTTTGCCGACTTTGTATCCATGTACGGCGGTGTGCCGGAATTTTATCATACCGACCGACTGAATGCTATTGACCCGGACGCTCTTTCTTCTTATTTAAAAGAACATCATGATTATAAATATGCAACCGTTGTTCACTGTGACACTCCAAGCGGTATGCTCAATCCGGTAGAGAAAATCTGTCCACTTTTAAAAGAATACGGCATTCTGACC
>SFQZ01000278.1 GCA_004562915.1 bacterium | reverse complement strand
TCGCTGTGCTACCTGGCAGTCATAAGCTCCTCGAAGCGCATCAGACATAAGATCGACAGCGATTTTTCCAATTCTTGATGGCTTATATTCCTCGTAAATTACCGGAACGAGATTAGTGCTGTTAAGCGTTTTTAGAATACTGAATTTCGATATCCCACCACACATGATTCCGCCGCCCTGCATTGAGAATAGTGGCTGTATAATCTTTTCTTCGGTCTCAGACTTTCCAGATCCGGCCTGACCTGAAACAACTAAATGTGGAAATTTAATCCTCTTCTGTCTTAGCCTCTCCTTTAAGAAAGCGCAACAGCACCAACCAATGATATTAACTGTACGTTCGTATGTATTAAATCGAAATAGGTCTCTGGATAGTAATTTCAATTCTGTCTTGGTGATCGGTTTAACATCCAATATGTCGGATTCAATCGCCTTATTGTCTTCTACTACAGAAATAATAGAATCTGTAGTTTTTCCACGTGCATCAACCGTCTTTCCATCTCCAACATATATCCATTCACCATCTTTTTTGTAGATTCCGGTATATGGAAGTCCCATGCAGTGTTTATATCCAGCATACTTTGCTTTCATATAGTTCTGGATAAGTACCAGTTCAACCTCATTTCCACAGAATGTCATATCTATTCCAGACAACTTTTTTATCTGCCTCCGGAACTGCTGCACACTTGAAAAGCTGGTCCCGTCAATAAGGCTCGTTATAATCTGTCCGTCTTGAAGATGAAACTCTATCTCTGTTTTATCTCCATCCTGCATTTTTATACCTTTCAGAGGTTCCATAACAAAGTTTGTCAGCTGTTTTGCCGTCTGCTCATTTCCTCTATCCAGATAATAGCAATTACGTTCCTCAAAAACGGGAATCACTGAACTTGTTTTTCTTTGGCGGTCTTGATAATCCTGTGTGTTATCATCGGAGTTATTTTTCTGATCAGGATTTTTCGACCTTTTTTTTGTTTTGCTCATATGATTAGCCTTTCTGTTGCATTTATTCTGGTGGTGTGAATTTCTCTTTCCAATCTGCGATTAGAGCCTTAAACACCACAAATATCAGTTCTTTTGCAAAAGTATTTCCGGTATATTTTTTAAGTAAATCATCCTTATCTGATATCATTGACCTCAAAAACTTATCGTCATTTCGCATTTCTAGATACTTTTTATGATAAATCCAGACATCATTGTAAATTATCCATATTTCCTTGCTGACCATATGTAAATCACATTCCTTTACGCGCCATCAAATCTTGTGAAAGTTTGCGTTGCCATATCCCAATCGTAATAAACAAGCTGATCTTCCGCTTCTTTCATCAATTTAAGTGCCTCGTCAGCTCCCAGTCTTTCTTTCACTAACTGATAGAATATCTTGTTCTGCTGTGCTTTAATTTCCACCGCAGTAGCCTTCATTGCCTTTTTCAGTTCTTGCAACTGAACAGTTTTTGTTGAAATGGCAGCGCTTGCTCTTCGGTACCATGAATCTCGAAATGAATCAGGATGACTATTTTTATACTTTGTCATCTGATTTTTTATTGAAGTAATTTCACATTTAAGCCTGTCTATTTCTTCTTCAATGTGATTCGTATTGTAAGAAAAATCATATCCGCATTTTGGACATCTTAGATGTATCGGTTTTTCTTGTTTTAACTCCATGTATCGTTCACCTCCTATCGCAATATTGCTGAAATCTCTCATCCCATTCTTCATGTAGGAGAGGCAGCATATTCCCAAGAGTGCAGAATAATTCTCCATATGGATGTGACACATGCATAACGCTCTGAAATAAATTTATTGTCCCTGATAACACCGTAAGTCCATGCAACTCAATTCTTGATTCTTCTTCCTGCATCATCGCACGAATTCGCTGAGACGCTGCTCTCTTTCTGTCATCATCACTCAGATTCTTCCCATCAGTAATCTGAATGTCAAAAACAGATGCCACAGTTCTCACAGAATCTTCGAATGTCTTTCCCTCATATTCCATCACGAAATTAAATATCGTACCGCCAGCACCACATGATCTGCAATAGTACCCATCGTTCTTGATATATCCGGAAAACACCTGCATGCTTGGGTGCTTATCATTGTGAAAAGGGCAGAGGGTAAGCCCTTTTCGATTCACTCTCATGCCGTAATGGTTCGCAATATCCCTCATTGATACCTGTGATTTCACCCGTTCTATGTCTTCATCAAACAACACTCACATCAACTCCCAGAAGCTCCAGAATACGCTTTCCACTTT
>SFQZ01000277.1 GCA_004562915.1 bacterium | reverse complement strand
CAGGTGATCCGGTAGAAATTGCGGCAGCGTATGATAAGGCAGGAGCAGATGAATTAGTATTTTTAGACATCACAGCAACGTCTGATGCGCGGGAGACTGTGGTCGATATGGTGCGAAAGGTCGCAGAAAAGGTATTTATCCCGTTTACCGTGGGTGGAGGAATCCGCACGGTAGATGATTTTAAGGCGTTGCTTCGCGAGGGAGCAGATAAGATCTCCATCAACTCATCTGCCATCAATAACCCGAATCTGATCAGTGAGGCCGCAGATAAATTTGGAAGTCAGTGTGTGGTTGTAGCCATTGATGCAAGACGAAGAGAAGATGGTTCCGGTTGGAATATTTATAAAAATGGCGGTCGTATCGATGTTGGCATGGATGCTGTTGAATGGGCGATGAAAGCAGACAGACTGGGTGCGGGGGAGATTTTGCTGACCAGCATGGACTGTGATGGCACAAAAGCCGGTTATGATCTGGAACTCACCAGAATGATCGCTGAAAATGTATCCATTCCGGTAATCGCATCCGGTGGAGCCGGAACAAAAGAGCATTTTTATGATGCGCTGACGGAAGGAAAAGCAGACGCAGCGTTAGCAGCTTCTCTGTTCCATTATAAAGAGCTGGAAATCGCTGATCTGAAAGATTATCTTGTAGGCCGGGGAGTTCCGGTGCGGAGCTGAAACATCAGACAACAGCCGGCTGGATGTTCCGGAAAAAGACAGTAGTACAGGAGAAATTCTAAGAAGGTAACAAAAATGTCAATGATTACAAATGACTGGCTGGATGAAATCCAAGGTGAATTCAAAAAGCCATATTATAGAGAGTTATATCAGTTTGTCCGCGATGAATACAATAAAGCGGTGATTTATCCACCGGCGGACGATATTTTTAATGCAATGCATTTTACACCGTTAAGCAAGGTGAAAGTGCTTTTACTTGGGCAGGATCCATATCATAATGTAAATCAGGCGCATGGATTATCTTTTTCCGTATTACCGGAACAAAAAGAAATACCACCGTCATTACAGAATATCTATAAGGAATTGCATGATGATCTCGGCTGTTATATCCCAAATAATGGATATCTGAAAAAATGGGCAGACCAGGGTGTACTTTTATTAAACACAGTACTTACAGTACGTGCACATCAGGCAAATTCCCATCAGGGACATGGCTGGGAACAGTTTACAGATGCAATCATCCAGGCTGTGAATGCACAGGACAGACCGATTGTATACATGCTGTGGGGAAGACCGGCACAGAGCAAGATTCCGATGCTGACCAATCCAAAGCATCTGATTCTGACAGCACCGCATCCAAGCCCACTGTCTGCGTACCGGGGATTTTTCGGATGCAGGCATTTCAGCAAGGCGAATGAATTTTTGCAGGCGAATGGTGTGGAACCAATTGACTGGCAGATTGAGAATATATAAAAACAGATGGCATTCTGCCATCTGAAAAGATCTCTGAAATGAGGAGTGCCCAGACACCAAAGGCGCCTGGGCTATTATGAAAAAATTTATCAAGTATTAAAAACTTATTTCCGTTTCATTTATGAGTTTATTGTAACAGTAATATGTGAATAAAGTATGAACAATTGTTGAATAATTAAAAATTTTTGTGCAAAACTACAGAAATGACCTTGAAAAACTAATAAAATGAAGCTAAAATGACGATGTAATGATAAGAGAGAGGTAATTATGAGGGAGAATGCATAATTACACAACGATATTGTTTTACATGGATGATTGCTGATCAAAGGAGTGAGAAATATGGCAACAATTTCAGGATATGATTCATCTTCCATCGGCGTACTATTTTCCAGTTTGAATTCAGGAAGTACGAAAACAAGTGCAATGTTTGGAACATCAGATTTACTTGGTATTAGTTATTCTGACTATGCCACAATCCAAAATGGAAGTTACACAAAGCTGATGAAGGCTTATTACACAAAGGAGGTATCGGGCGATTCATCATCTTCGTCTGTGTCTGCTACCACATCGACTTCCAAAGATTCTTCCAAGACACTTGCAAATATCGAGAGCGCAGCAGAGGATTTAAAGAAGGCGTCTGAGACACTGAGAACAAATGGAGATAAATCTCTGTTTACAAAGAAACAGACGACAGATAAAGATGGAAATGTTTCTTATGAGTATGATACAGATAAGATTTACAAGGCGGTCAGTGATTTTGTGGACAGCTACAATAAGATGTTAAAAGAGGGTGGAGATTCCAATACCAACAGCATCTTAAGAA
>SFQZ01000276.1 GCA_004562915.1 bacterium | reverse complement strand
AAACGGAAGAACAACATGAAGAATTGATGGACTTCGTGGACGAGATGGAATTTGACCGTCTCGGTGTTTTTGCCTATTCACCGGAGGAAAACACTCCGGCTGCAAGTATGCCGGATCAGATTTCGGAAGAGGTAAAGGAAGCCCGCAGAGATGAGATATTGGAGCTTCAGCAGGAGATCGCCTTTGAAAAGGCAGCGGATATGGTAGGCCGCGAGTTTTATGTCATGGTGGAAGGAAAAGTTGCAGATGAGCCTGCCTATGTGGCCAGGACTTATGGTGACGCACCGGATATTGATGGTTATCTGTTTATCAATACCGGGGAGGTGCTCCTTTCGGGTGACTTTGTCAAAGTAAGGGTGACCGGCTCTGCTGAGTATGACCTGATCGGTGAGATTGCAGAATAGTTTTGTTCCGCGCGCGAAGCTGCACATTGTTTGCACAAAGAGCTTCACATGAGATTTTGTCATGTGAAGCTCTTTTTCTTTGACCTGCATCCGGCGAAAACTGCCATCTGCAGATTCTGCAAACAGATCTCTCCATGCGATTTTAAATAAACTTATTCTTCTTTTAAAGTGGGAAGAATATACAGGTTTTCCAGTCGATCCGGCAGATTCTCAACATTCATCTCACCGGAAAGGATTTTTTGAATAGTATCCTTTGGAATCGAAAAGGTCACAGCCTCTACTTCATCCCCCACACTGTTTTCTGCCACTGCAATATAGTCGATCCGGTCATATTTTTCCCCATTGTTTTCTACAAACTGAATGGCATTGTGATAATTTTGTGAGATCGTTTTTTCTTTCGTCAGGTTTGCCTGAATTTTAACCTTTAAGGTACAGATCTTTTCACCATTCTCCGTCTGATCCGTCTGTTCCAGGACTTCACCGTAAGCCACAGGGGCATCGGTGCTGTTCCGTTTCAGGGCACTCTGCAGGCCACCCTGGTCGATCATCCCCATCTCTGATCCGATCATGGAAATGGCCACCACCGCGACAGCAGCCACGACAAAAAACAATACCCATTTTTTATTGAATTTATTTATCTTTCCGTCTTTCTTTTGTTTCTTTTTCTTGTCATCACGGTACATTTTTTCATAGACTTTTCTATTGCTTTTTTTCATTTCTGAATCCTTTTGCACACAATTTGCGGCAGTATCCTTTCTTGACTGTTTTCTGCGCGTCCACAGCAGTATTATTAATTATTTTACTATAACTGACCGGAAAAAGCAATGCTTCGCAGCATGACTTTACTTTCTGAAAGGTAAATTCATTTTCTTTTAAGAAATGTGGGAGTATTGAAATAATAGAAGAACGGTGGACAAATTACAATTCTTGTTTTATAATTTACGTTAGCTTTACAAATGATATCCGGACTGCATCCTTTTAATCTGTATCCGGATCAAAAATGAAACATACAAACAGATCAAAACAAGGAGAAAAAGAAATGAATGTACCTAACACATTGACCGTTCTGCGCGTAATCATGATTCTGTTTTTCGTGCTGTTTATGATTGGCGATATCACAAATGCAGACAATTATATCGCACTCGCTATTTTTATTGCAGCCAGCCTGACGGATACACTGGACGGTTATCTGGCAAGGAAAAATAATCAGGTGACAAATTTTGGAAAATTTATGGATCCGCTTGCAGATAAGCTTCTTGTCTGTGCCGCTCTGATCTGCCTTATGGATCTTGAAAAGCTTCCAAGCTGGATCGTTATCATTATCATCAGCCGTGAGTTTATCATCAGTGGTTTCCGCCTGATTGCCGCTGATAATGGAATTGTTATTGCAGCAAGCTGGTGGGGAAAGGCAAAAACAATCTCACAGATGATTATGATTATTCTTCTGATTGCTGATTTCGGCGGTATATTTGACACAATTAATCAGATTTTCATTTATCTGGCACTTGTTCTCACCATTGTTTCTCTTGTGGATTACATTGCGAAAAACAGACAGGTGCTTACAATGCAGGATTAATATGGGGGTAAAAATATGATTGTAGAGCTGATATCTGTTGGAACGGAACTTCTTCTGGGCAACATTGTTAATACAAATGCCGCTTTTCTGGCTGGACAGTGTGCACTGCTTGGTCTTTCCATGTACCATCAGTCTGTGGTGGGTGACAACGAAGAGCGTCTGGCAGAAACGATTCAGACGGCACTCGACCGTTCTGATATTGTTATTCTGTCAGGAGGACTTGGTCCTACACAGGATGATATTACAAAAGAAACGGCTGCCAAGGTTCTCAATATAC
>SFQZ01000275.1 GCA_004562915.1 bacterium | reverse complement strand
TGGCAAAAAATTAAAAGAAATACGTATTTCAAAAGGCCTGACCCAGGAATATATTGCAAATATGGCTGATGTGAATACCAGCCATATTGTTATTCAGCATTTTGTATGATATTAAAACACCTATATTTCCTTCAAATTAAAATAAGGTACAGCATAAATTATTCTGACATAAAATGCATCAGATTGATTTACTGCTGTACCCTTTGTGTTATTATGGTATTCGTAACATAAAAACAGCGGACCTGCACCCTGAGAAAGTCTGGTCCGCCATTACCCACAGACATGGATAGATCCATGTCTATTGACATTACTATGATAACCATTTTTCTTCGAGATTGCAATTCTATTTCTCAATCTTTTTATGATTCTGTCATTAATCGTATTCAACTTCATCAATTATGTTGTACTTGTGGGCATTCTGCATGCATGTCTATTCATGGTTACTACTTCAGAAGTATCAAACTTCCAGAAGGAACCATTCGTTTGCGCATCTGCCGTGTTAAGTGCTCAGAGTGTAATAAGACCCATGCACTTCTTTTGTCTTCCTTCATTCCTTATTCACAGATCCGTCTGTGTGACCAGCATCAGATCTGTGTTGATTTTGAATCCCACCTCCCGGCTTCTTCTGTCTGTGAGGCTAATCCTGAGATTGATGAGAACAATGTCAAATCCATCCTGCGTAATTACAGGCACCGCTGGCAGGAGATGCTGCGTTCCCAAAAGATCGGCCTGTCACCTGTATCAGACCTGGTCACTTCCTGCTTTTTGAATTATTCCGCGCAATTCATGCAGAATCACAGAGGGGCTGTACGTCTTTTTCTATATACCACATAACCTTACCCGACACAGGGCCTCTTTCTTATTAAAATGAAGAAAAAGAAACAAGGAGGCCTGATTTATGGAACAGGAAAAGAAACAACAGATCGCCCTTATGCGTTACGCAGCTATCGCGCCACTTATTACCGGTACCCAGGACAACTTCAACAGCCTGAGTGCTTTCTTTCGTGATGCCTCTGCAAAAGGATCCCTCATGCCGGATGGAACCATCCATCATTACGCTCCGGGAACTTATGAAAAATGGTACTATATGTACAAAAAGGATGGTTTTGATGCCCTGATACCCACAGGAAGATCTGACTGCGGAAAAAGCCGGAAGATAGATGAAGACCTAAAAGAACAGATCTCTTATCTGAAAAAGAATTATCCCCGTATGTCTGCCTCGGCCATCCACAAACAGCTTCAGGATAATGGGGCTATCCATTCCGGCCAGGTATCAGAATCTACTATCTGCCGTTTTATCAACCAGCTTTCCCTTCAGGAAAAGCTCACTACAAACCAGGATATGCGGCGTTATGAACGCCCCCATATCAATGAAGTATGGTGCGGAGATTCCAGTGTAGGCCCTTACCTGAAAACACCGGACGGAAAAAAGCACCGTGTCTATGTCATTGCACTTATCGATGATGCCAGCCGTTTTGTCCTCGGTGCTGATGTTTTCTTCAATGACAACTTTGTAAATCTCATGTCTGTCATGAAATCTGCCGTTTCAAAGTATGGAAAACCGATGGTATTCAACTTCGATAACGGTTCCAGTTACCGCAATAAACAGATGGAGCTGCTTGCAGCCCGCATCGGTTCCGTGGTCAATTACTGCAAACCTTATACCCCGGTCCAGAAGGCAAAGATCGAGCGGTGGTTCCGGACGTTAAAAGACCAGTGGATGGCTTCCCTTGATATGCGTGACTTCCATTCCCTGGAAGAGCTCCGCGGCAGTCTCCGCACTTATATCAATACCTACAATCAAAATCCCCATTCTGCCCTGAAAGGGATCTCACCGCAGGAACGTTTCTTCCAGGAACCGGAACTGATCAAACGCCTTTCTGATGAACGGATCGAAAAATCTTTTCTTCTTGAGATCGAAAGAAGGGTATCCGCCGATTCTGTGGTTGTGATCGACCAGGTTGAATATGAGGTTGATTACCGTTTTGCAAAACAGCGTATCACGCTCCGGTATTCTCCGGACATGGAGAACATTTTTGTCCTGGAAGCAGACGGCTCCCTTTCCCCTGTCCATCTGCTCAACAAACAGGAGAATTCAAAGATCAAGCGTGACAAGGTCCGCCTGGCGGGAGGTGAAGACTGATGGAACTTACTTCTCGCTATGGGATGGAGTTCAATCCTTTCCTGAAAAACTCAAAAGAGATCATTTTTGAAGGGAACGAGTTTAAAGAAGCAAAGATCAGGCTCGAAACCCTTGCAAAGGTAAAAGGATTCG
>SFQZ01000274.1 GCA_004562915.1 bacterium | reverse complement strand
TTAAGCATATTGCCCGATTGATGGAGGTGGATGATGATCGGCCGGAGAAAAATGAGGATAATGAAAAAATCATGAAGTATCTGACAGAAAAAAGAGAGATTGAGAAAACACTGGTGGAAGATTGGATTGACAGAGGTGATATTTATGAAGAAAAGGAGCATCATAATGTTATATTTGTCGGCAGAGATGCAGATGGTATTCCGAGATATGCACATTGCCGTGGAACCGGTGAAATGAAATATCGTGGAGATGTAGCCGGTTCTGATAAAGCTTTTGGATTTTGCCACAGAGGAACGGATAATCAGTTATTTGTGTTTGAAGCAGCCATTGACCTGCTTTCTTTTATCCAATTATTTCCAAAAGACTGGAAGAAACGCAGTTACCTGAGTCTGGGTGGCGTCTCCAGTGTGGCACTGATGACTTTTCTTTCTGAACGCCCTCAGATTACTTCTATTTTCCTGTGCCTGGATAATGACCAGGCAGGGAATGAGGCTTGTGAGAAACTGGCAGGAGAAATCTCAGAAGGATACAGTGTAATTCGTCTGAAACCATCACGAAAAGACTGGAACGAAATTCTCTGTGATAAAAACGCTGACAGAAAGAAAGCAATTGCAGAAACAATCACAATCAAAGTACCAGAAACAGAAGAGCTGGTGCCGATGTTGTGTTATGAAGACATTGAACAGACCAGTGTGGAATGGCTGTGGTTCCCCTATATTCCATTTGGAAAACTGACAATCATTCAAGGAAATCCGGGAGAAGGAAAAACTTATTTTGCTATGATGCTGACAGCAGCCTGTACCAACAGAAAATTGTTTCCGAATATGGAAGATATTGAACCGTTCAATGTAATTTATCAGACAGCAGAGGACGGTATGGGTGACACTATCAAGCCAAGACTGATAGAAGCAGGTGCAGATCTAAGCAGGATTATGGTAATTGATGATACGGAAGAAGCATTAACCCTATCTGATGATCGAATTGAAAAGGCAGTCAGACAGAATCATGTGAGGCTTGTAATCATTGATCCGGTACAGGCATTTATTGGAGCAGATGTGGATATGAACCGGGCAAATGAAGTACGTCCGGTGTTCCGAAAACTGGGAATGATTGCCGAGAAGACTGGATGTGCCATTGTGCTGATCGGACATCTGAATAAATCTTCCGGGACGCAGAGCACGTATCGGGGACTTGGCTCTATTGATATTATGGCAGCAGTGCGAAGTTTAATTTTCATCGGGAAGGTAAGAAAAGATCCAACCACGAGGGTATTGATTCATGAAAAAAGTTCTCTTGCACCACCAGGCGAGACAATGGCATTTAAATTGGGAGACGAAGAAGGTTTCCGATGGGTGGGAGCTTATGAGATTTCCGCAGATGAATTGTTAGATGAGAAAGAAGGAAAAGCAACAGAAACAAAGCTGGAACGAGGGGCAAAGCTGATCAGGGAACTGCTTGCTGATAAAAAAGAAATTTCAATCAGAGAATTAGACGAAAAGGCAAAGGAGCAGGGAATATCCGGGCGAACAATGCGTGATGTGAGAAGTCGGATGAAGAATGAGCTGGAATATCGGGTAAATGAAAAACAGGAAAATAGTATTCGATTAAAAGAATGATGGTGGCAGAATTATTGGAGTAAGTACCGATTTTTATAGATACCTTATCTGCCGCCTGCCGTCTGCCGGGGAATGAATATTCTAAAGTGTACAGGAATAAATAAAATTGGATTGACAGAAAATATAGAAAAGCGTATTATAATAACAAGAGGTGGGATTTCCCACACAAATGCTTGCGTAGGAGGTGTTGATAATGGAAGCAATGAAAGATTATGTTGCCCATCTGGACAATAAAAAAAGGATTACCCTCAGAGGAGCTGCTTATCAGTATTATAATGTAAAAGAATACGGAAATGGCTGCATTATTCTGGAACCGCGGGAACTGGCAGTGCCAGAGAGCATTTCAGCCAGAACTCTGGCAGATATGGATCGTGCAGTAAGTAACTTTAAAAGAGGCGATGTTTCCCCGGCTATTGACCTGTCAGATTTTTAAAAGGAACAAAGAATGAACTTTAATATACGAATGGGAATTCCTGAAATGCAGGAACTTTGGTTAGATCTGCAGGAGAAATATCGTTCCGGTAATATAAAAAAGAAGGAAGAACAGTTGTATAAAAAATGGGGAAAGGCTTTAAAGCTGTTGTCGGCTGATCCAGGTTATCCGAGTCTTCAAACCCATGAAATAGAACCATTATCCAGACGTTACGGAATGAAAGTGTGGCAATCT
>SFQZ01000273.1 GCA_004562915.1 bacterium | reverse complement strand
GGAAAAGATATTATTTCTTTTGATAATATGCTCGAGATGGGAGTAAAGGTGATTTTTGCAAAGGATGGAACGGATGCAATGGATCCGGCACTCTATCTGACAGAGGAGGAAAATGCAGTCATAGGTGAGTGGGCTGCAGAAAGCGTGGAAGAACTTTTAGGAGACGGACCTCAGACTTCTATGGAAGGAGTAGACAACATCAATGATGCACTGCGTCTTGATTTCAAAAGTGACCGTAATGTAACAGTTATTTATAAAGGGGAGGAGATTGGGACTTTCCCATGGTCAGTTGCACTGGGATATTGTTCGATTGAATCAGAAAATCCATCTCTTACAGTGATGATAAATGACGATGGTACTTTGAAAGTAGACTACAGTGATGATGATGACTACTACACATTCCACTGTGTAAAAAGTGACAGTGAATAACTGAAAAGGATGTGGAAATCGTGAAAGGAGGGAAGACGACATGAAAAAGAAACTGTGGTGTGTGCTGTGTATCATGATATGCATGATGATGATAGCGGCATGTGGACAAAAAAAGAATCCGGAGAAGAAAAAATCGGAAAAAGCAGAGCAGGAAGAAACAGAATTTAAAGACAGAGAAAGTCTTAAATTAAGTTTATTTACAGTGTATTATCCGAAGGCATGGAACTACGATAAAGAGAATATGAAGAAAGATGAAGAATATTCTTACGTTAGATTTTTTGATGGAGATACAGCAGATGGATCCGAGAATGTCATTTCTATAGAAGCGACCAAGGAGGATTCATATACATATCGAAAGAGTTTAATTGCCTTTGGAGTGGATTTAGAGGCATATGCTGAAGGGAAAATGGACACTGTAACAATAGGAAATGCAGAATATACAGCAATGCCAGAAAGTAATTCCACAGAAAAAACGTATATGTATCGTTATGAACAGTCTGGCACATCCTATGATATCAGAGTAAAAGGACAGGAAATAGATGATTCTGACAAAGAATTGCTGGAAGGAATTGTGCTGAAATTAGAGGATGAAGGAAATAAAGACGCACCATGGCCATGGGAGGGAGAGCCTCTTGAACCTGTATTGGCAGAGCAGATGGTAGGTTCTTATACAATCGTTCCGGAATATATCCCATTTAAAGAAGCACAGGGAGTTATGCAGATTATGGATCATCAGTTTGTAAAACAGGGCAATCAAGTGTTCCATTTGCTGGAGAACAAACTGGATACTTATGAATATTCAGAAAGTGGACTTGAATTCGTATCTTCGATGGAATTAGACGATGATTTTGAATATTTGTCTGGGGACAGCAGTGGAATGTTATATCTTTCGCCTGGAATTGGAGATGTAATTGGCGTAAAAGATGGGAAAAAGGCACTTCAGACAACAGTAGACGGAGATCTGAATATGCATCCATCCGGAGAATGGGGAATCAGTTTCTGGGTGAACAGTGATACTCAGAAGATTGCGAATCAAGGCGGTAACCTGACGGCAGAACCGTGGATACTGACCGGATTAAATAACGATGAAGAACGCAAGGGACTGTTTTCTATGATAGATGACGTACAGATCACGAATAGTCATATTATGGTTGCCGGCTCCATGGCTGTGGAAGATGAAGGCACAAAAATTGTTGTCTATGATTATGATGGCAATCAGCTTTTGAAATTAGGTGGAGAAGATATCAGTTCTCCGGACAAGCTCGGTTCCATTACGGGCATGGCGGAAACAGAAAATGGTTTTGTGGCTGCAGATGGAAATATGCGCGAAATACAATTTTGGGCAAAAGATGGAACGCACGTAGGTGCAATTTCTACAGAGGACATATTTGGTGTCAGTTATCCATGGCTGGAAGATATGCAGCTTTTAGATGACGGCTCTCTGTTAATTATGCTGACACAGGAACGAGACGACGGATCAGCAAATGAATTGATGTTTTTCAGATTGACAGGATTTTAATTGAAAAAATAAAAATCGTTTGTCGGCAGAAATTTATCTGCCGGCAAGTGATTTTTCTGTTTCCTGTTTCCAATATAAAGGTAGAATTTTATCACATCAGTGAATCAATTTTCATATTTATCGTATACAGATATATATAACATAAATGGCATAGAGGATCAACATCAGGATCCCCTCCTTTTTATCGAGTGCTTTTTTGGTCCATGCCATAATCCATACGATAACACTGAATACAAGCGGAACAGCTGGGAAGTGTATTGAAGGACGGGAGTTTATCATTGCACTTCCGGAAAGTTTTGTTGAGTACAAGGCAGATGATGTGGTAAGGCTTTTCACGGACAGCTTTCATA
>SFQZ01000272.1 GCA_004562915.1 bacterium | reverse complement strand
ATAAAGTAACAGCGGTGAATGCAAACACCGACAACGAATTGCTTCAGGAAATAGAACAAGAAAATACGTATACAGAGGGCATTGAAAATGGGGGATTTGATGCATTGGCATATAAATTATATGAAAATGTATTAACCCATGCTCTTGATATGTATGGAACTGGAAATGAGTATACAGTTTGCGATATTGACGCAGATGGGATGATTGAACTTATTGTATCACATGGATCTTCTGATGCTGATTGGATCAATGATGTATATACTATAGATGGTGAAGAGGTCATTCACATTGGATGGTTTAACAATTATAGCAATTTGTATTATTCGGATATGAGTGTCACAAATGATGGCGAAGGGATTATTTCTGTGACAGGTAGACAGGGGATCGAAAGCATCGACCAAATTAAGAAAGTTGGTAATCAAATCACTGTCGAAAATGTTGTACATAGAGAAGTAGAAGATGATTTATACTATGGAAACGAAATGTTTATTTATTCTCTGCCCATTGAAGATATGACATTATTGTTGGATACTTTTATCGAAAGTCAAGGATGGTAATTTTATAATTCCGAAGGTAAAATCAATAATTTTAAAAATATATTATAACCATGAAATCGGCGATAGCAGAAATGCTATCGCCCTATTTTTTTGTAAGAAGGGGGTATGAGTAAGGAATAACAACAGGTATAGACAATGAAAATGGAGGCGTTTATGGAAAAGATTATTTTAACGATTGCAAGCAGTGTTTTAATCATCCTAGAAGAACTTTTTAGAACAACAAAAGGAGGAAAATGATATGGCAGCAAATGTAGAAACAATGTTCAGTGTAAGAGAAAAACCCTGGCATGGTCTTGGGGCGATTGTGTCAGAAGCACCTGATTCTCAGGCGGCTCTGACATTAGCAGGACTGGATTGGACTGTGATCCAGAAGGATATTCTGACGGTGGATGGCAGCGAACCTATCAGGGGTTTTAAAGCGAATGTTCGTGATTCTGATGGAAGTGTACTGGGAATTGTGACAGACCGATACAAGGTCGTGCAGAATGCAGAAGCTTTTGCTTTTACAGATGCGCTTCTTGGAGCAGGGGTTCGTTATGAAACAGCAGGCAGTCTGCAGAGCGGGAAAAGAACATGGATGCTTGCAAGACTGCCCCAGAAATATATCATCAACGGGGATGAAATTACCCCTTACATGGTATTCATGAACAGCCATGACGGAAGTGGTGCAATTAAGGTGGCTATGACACCGATCCGCGTTGTTTGCCAGAACACCCTGAATATGGCACTGGCAACAGCAAAACGCAGCTGGTCTTGCAATCATGTAGGGAATATCGAGGATAAAATGCAGGATGCAAGGGATACTTTACTCTATGCAGAAAAGTATATGGCAGAACTGGGCAAAACGATCGATGCTCTGTGCCAAAAGAAACTCAGTGATAATAAGGTATATGAATATCTGGATGAACTGTTCCCTATGAATGAATCTATGACAGACCAGCAGAAGAAAAATATTATGAAAATGAAGGACGATGTAAAACTGCGTTACTTTGATGCTCCGGATTTACAGCATGTGGAAAAGAACGCGTACAGATTTATCAATGCGATCAGCGATTTTGCGACCCATGCAAAGCCTCTGAGAGAACGAGCGAATTATAAAGAAACGCTGTTTGCGAAAACTGTGGATGGGAATCCTCTGATTGATAAGGCATATCAGCTGGTGATGGCAGCATAATACAAATGGAAAAACGGGAAGAATGAATGAGGCAGATGTAAAAGTCTGCCTCTTTTTTGATTTGGAGGTGTGTTATGAGAGCGATTGTAAAGGTAAAAACGAAAAATATAAAAAAGGAAGACTGGCTGAAATATCGGACAGAAGGCATCGGTGGCTCTGATGTATCGGTGATTGCGGGTATCAATCCTTTTCGTTCTGCCCATCAGTTGTGGCTGGAAAAGAGCGGGCGAATAGAGCCGGAACAGACGGATTCAGAATATGCTCATTTCGGGACGCTGCTGGAACCTATTGTACGGAATGAATTTACGGCAAGAACTGGCTTAAAGGTGAGAGCAAAAAATATGCTTCTGCAAAGCGAGGAATATCCTTTTATGTTGGCAAATCTGGATGGTGTCATCAATGAAAATGGGGAGCTGGTTCTGTTTGAAGCAAAGACAGCTTCTGCTTATAAGCAGGAAGTGTGGGAAGAAGGTGTACCCGCAGAATATGTCCTGCAGGTACAGCATTATATGGCAGTCACCGGTGCAAAGAAAACCTATGTGGCAGCATTGGTAGGCGGAAATCATTT
>SFQZ01000271.1 GCA_004562915.1 bacterium | reverse complement strand
GATCCAAAATTCTCAGGATGATTCTGATACTCGTCCTTTTCCTTACTATATGGAGTACTCATCCACTTTGCATAAAATTCTTTCATCCACATCTCAGCAAAATCCGGTTCCCATGGAACTGTAATCTCGGCAAATATCATAGAATGTACTTCAGAGACTCCAGCATTTTCTTTGATTGACTTTACGAAAGATTCATCCAGGATGTCTCTTCTGTCTTCTGATTTTTCTTTGCATGCCGTATCATTTTGAATGACCAGATCTGTATCCATATAATTTGACACTATGGTTCTTGCCGCCTGACTGTCCAGCATGGTCACAATACAAAGGTACACAGACAGACTGGCTGCCAAAGACAACAGTACCACCGCAGTTCTTTTCTTATCCTTTGTAAACTGCTCCAGAGAAAGTCTGGCTATTACTTTCCCCTTTCCTGCTTTTCTTTCTTTTACGGTTTTATGGGTCGGACGATAACCAAGCGCTTCTATTGGAGAGATATCTGCTGCCATTTTTGCCGGTTTCCCGCTTGCCAGAAAGATGGTAACTCCAACCAGTAAGATGGTTGCCAGCAGAACTGCCGGATGAAAACGAACCATGTCTGCTCCAACATAACCACTTTTAATTCCAAGGGATTTTACTACAACAGGAATCAGGAAAAAGGATACCAGCCCCCCTGCCAGACATCCAAGTACTGTCCCTGCAGATCCTATCAGAAGCATCTGTTCCTTCATCATCCTTTTTATCTGCTTTTCAGTCATTCCGACCGTCTGAAGCAGACCATAATAACGAACTTTTCCAGCTACGGAAAGATACATAATATTATAAATAAGCAGATACGCACACAAACAGGTAACTGCAATCAAGCCAATAAGGCCTGCCAATATCTGAACCGATGCGCCAAGATCTTCCATGAAGAAAAGATTCTGCTGCTTTCCAAGGTTCATACTTTCGATAAAAGCATTCTGCTCTGTTTTTGTCATTATTTTTTGCTTAAAATCCATAAAGTAACGACCGGAAGCTGCCTGAGAAAGCTTCCATCCCGATTGATCATAGAATTCTTTCGAGACATAAAACTGTTTCTTGGGTCCATATCCGTCCCAGATCCCACAGATTCGAAAAGTCCCTGTAAAGATTCCCTCATTTGTTCCATAAGACATAGCAAGGGTATCGCCTACATCAAGATTTTCGTAACCACATTCTTTTAAAGCTGATTTTGTTACCATTATCTCATCCAAAGCTGTCGGATATCTTCCTTCCAGCTTTTCTCTGACCGGCTCCATCATCTGTGTCCAATATCCATCATCTGCCCAGATCAGTCCCACATTAGGTGTGGAATCCTGATCTGTTTTTTCTACCCATCCACAGACTCCCACCGCACCTGTCAGAACGATATCCGGGTTGTTCTCACACATTTGCCTCTGTTCATCCGTCACCCCATACATGATTGCATCAAATTCAGCTCCTGACATACGGATGTTCTGAATTTTCTGAAGTCTAAAATAAGAATCTCCAACTGTGAATATTGTGAAGACCAAAAAGGAAGAAAGAAGAACCGCAAGGAACAAAGTAATGGTCTTTCTCCTGTTTACTTTTAAAGCATTCCGTGCCATCCTTTTGATCACTTTCTGATTCGGATTCTTAAGCATAGGAATCACTTCCCTTCCTGGTATCTCCTACAATCTTTCCGTCCTCAATATGTACGATACGATCTGCAAGCTGTGCAATGTCTCTGTCATGAGTGATCAAGATCAAGGTCTGGCTGAACTGTCTTGCTACCATTTTCAAAAGTCCAAGTACATCATGGCTGGTAACCGAATCCAGATTTCCCGTCGGTTCATCGGCCAGAATAATGGCGGGCTTCGCCGCAAGCGCCCTGGCAATCGCAGCCCTCTGCTGCTGTCCACCAGATAATGTTCCAGGAAAAGCTTCCCTCTTCTCTGACAGCCCTAAAAGTTCCAGTATTCCATCCACATATTCCACATCAACCTTTCTCCCATCCAGTTCCACCGGAAGAATGACATTCTCATATACATTAAGATCCGGGACAAGATTATAATTTTGAAAAATAAACCCGATCTTTCTTCTACGGAATATGGCAAGCTGTTCTTTTTTCAGCCCCAGAAGGCACTTACCCTCTACCAACACTTCCCCTTCTGTTGGCACATCCAGTCCACCCAGCATATGCAAAAGTGTACTTTTCCCGGATCCGCTTTTTCCGATAATAGCAACGAATTCCTGATCTTTCACACGAAAATCTACGCCATCCAATGCCTTTACCGTATTTTCACCCATTTGATAGTATTTT
>SFQZ01000270.1 GCA_004562915.1 bacterium | reverse complement strand
CCGGAAGCGGTGTACTCTGACTGTTTTCTGGATTCTCCATGTTCTCTGTGTCACTTCCTGCCATCGTGACTTCCGGAACTTTATCCTGCTTATTTCCAGTCCACTTTCCGCAGCCTGCGATCAACACCGCCCATGTAGTAAATGCCATCAGCAATAACCAGCCTTTCTTTCCTTTTTTCATAGGCCACTTCCATCTTCTTTTTGATCACGCTTCTTCAAAAGCATTCGGATGCCTGTTGACAGCAGTAAAATAGTTAGCACAACTCTGAAAATACTGACTCCACCAGAAGACATGCCACTTTTTTTGAGTGCAGTTTTTTTATCCAGTTCTCCGCTTAGCATATTGGGTGTCGCCCCTTTTACATAAGTCAGGGTTCCCTGCTCCTGAATGCCGATTACTGTCACCATATCCCCATCGCTCTGATACGGAACAGAATATTGATAACGCCGATCGCCCTCCTCAAAGATTTCTCTGCCCATTCGCTGGGTTCCGATAAATTTTTCACCGCGGTATTTCCGGTCTGTAAGAATCGCAAGTCCTGCCTCCGATAGCGTCTCCTCATCAAATTCGTATTCTCTTCCCAGCATAAGCTGTTCGATAAATTCCTCGGACAGATGATAATCTCCCACATCTGCTGCGCCCTGGAAGATTTCCATTCCGCCCACGCCCAGATCGGAATTCCATTCCATATTTTCCTCTGTTGCCGGGAGATTCCACTTTTTCAGTTTCATTTTTTTTGCACTTCGCATAGCACGTGGGGCATAGATCGTAAGTCCCAGTTCGTCATCATAAGCCGGTTCCAGAACCTTCAGCTCTCCGCAGACAATCACAATCTTTCCATCATTTGCCGGATCATAGCTGCCCTGTCCCACATATACCACATCATCCACTTTTCCTTGAATGGCCACACGCTTTGTACCACACGATCTTACTGTAGAGACAGCACAAAGTAAGCCGAGCAGTATCACGATAACTGCACCTGTTTTTCTATTTTTTCTTGGTTTCTGGGTTTTCTTCATCTTCACACCCCTTTCTTTCCAAATCATACATCACTGCTCTTTACTGTCGCTTTATGGCCAGGGATTCATGATCATATAAACAGTCATGACAAATAATGGTAATACAATGAATAACGGCAGCGCCCAGTTTCCCATTGTCTCCCTGACATTCTTCCAACGCATAAGTAAAGTTTTCCTGTTCTCCCTCTTCTGGTGAATGCGTTTTCGTTTTCCATTTTCCAGAAGCTGAAAGATCACTGGTGAATCATAAACCTCAATTCGCCCAAATACGACAAATCCTACCATAGAAATCGGAAGTGCCAGACACAGCCAGATGATATTGTAACTATAATCCAGCTGCTGGAACAGGGTCCAGTCACCGGAACCCATACACTTAAATGCAGTAAGGATCCATGCCAGAATGCAAGTGGAAGCATTCACCAGCAGAAGGATCATCACAATCTTTACGATACGCCCCGGAGAGTAGAATCCCAGCTGTACCGGAAGTTCCTTTCCGCCAATAGTTTCAAAGAACACCGGTTTTATGGAGTCTTCTGGTTTCTTCTTTTCTTCTTCGCTGATACTTTTAAGAATCTTTCTTCGAACTCTGGCCTCTCTTCCCTTACTGAACACCGTAAACAGAATCAGCGCCGCCACCAGTCCAGCCATGCCAACCAGTTCAAACAGTTCCTTCAGATCCATCGGCACTCCGCCATAATTCCGGAATGCAAAAAAGAAAAAAATCATCACTGCCAGCGTTCCAAGAAGCGGCTCGATCACCCAGGGATAGGTTCTGGTTTCTTTTTCCGCCAATACAGATACTTTGCCTGTCTGCCCGTTCACTGCCGCCTGCACTTCTCCGCAATCCATAAAATAGACCGGAAGAAATGCCGGCAGACGAAGCAATGCTTCTGACTCCGGACACAATGCCAGACCGGTTGTCTGCATCGTGTGCTCCACAGTCGGGCGATATTCCTCTGCCACCTCTTCAAACACACGGCGTCTTAACTCCGCGCCATCTGCTGTCGGAATCTCTGCTGCATGGCCTGCAATATATCCAAATTGAAATGGCTCCAGTTCATCCCACAAAAATGGTTCCATTCCATTTAATAACAGATTGTTGCAGCGATCCGTCACATTGACTGCCACATGCTCCAGAAATCCTCCGCATTCATAATGTCTGTTGGAATTGTCTCTGGTCACGACAAAACGGATAGGTCCGCGGATCAGTTCATATGGCAGATAAATTCCTTTTAATTTTTTCTTATTTTCCTTTAAAATCTGAGCTTCGCTTTTATCATGATG
>SFQZ01000269.1 GCA_004562915.1 bacterium | reverse complement strand
GTGTTTCTGAGATGGGCGAGCTCCTGGGGCTTAAAAAGACGGATCGGTATTGGCTGGTACATAAAAACTTTTTTGAGACCAAAGAGATTGCCGGAAAGATGCGGGTCAATATTGAGAGTTTTGAAAAGTGGTATGCGAATCAGATTAAATATCATAAAGTCAACGGAGAAGAACCGGGAAAGGAATTGAAAGAATGGTCTTATTCTGTTCCGGAACTTGCAGAAATGCTGGAAGTTACGGATGGTGTCGTTTATGACCTGATCAAGCGGAATAATATCGAAGTCGTGATTGTGGATTACTGGAAACGTGTACCAAAAGCTGCATTTCAGAAATGGTATGACGGACAGTCCAGATACCGCACGAAGGAGGATAAAAAGAGGGATGCGGAAATGGAGGCCGCTACTCTCACTATGCCGGAAATGGCCAGACAGCTGGGAATCACCAGAAATCAGGTATATGGCATCCTGAATAGTCAAAAGTATCAGCATTTCTTTGAGTTCGTCACGATCGCTGATCGAAAAAGAATCACGAAGGAAAGCTTTCAGAAGTTTCTGGACGGGCAGGATGAATATCATCTGGATCCGGCGAACGATTATGAAGAACTGGCAATGGAAGAAAATGTGGCACTGGCGAATTATCGGAGAAAGAAACTGGCACAGACCGGGGAACGAGGAAGGAATGGCAATCTGCAGTATCTTACTATAGATGAAGCAGCCTTTATGGCAAAGGTCAGCCGGTCCATGATAAATGTCTGGTACACAAAAGGATATTTTCCGGTTGTAAAAATAAGGAATCATGTTCGGATTAAACGAAAAGAATTTGAAGCATGGCTGGAAAAGAGAAATACAGAAAGGGGCTGTTAGATTATGGCATCGATCAGAGAACGAAACGGAAAATTTAATGTGATCTATTCCTATACTGATGCAGACGGGAAACGGAAGCAGAAATGGGAAACTTATGCTACAAAGGCAGAGGCAAAGAAACGCAAGAAAGAAATCGAGTATAAAGAAGAAATGGGATCCATGACAATCCCGCAGTGTAAAACCATGAAGGACCTTCTGGCAGAATACGTTGCTCTGTATGGGAAGGACAACTGGGCATTATCCACGTATGATGGAAATGTTTCTCTCATAAATAATTATATTCTTCCGATCATCGGGGATGAAAAACTGTCGGAGATCAATACCCGTTTTATTGAAAAATATTATCAGAGGTTGTTGAAAGCTCCGGCTGTGGTCAATCCTATAATTGGGAAAAGAAAGAATGAATATGTATCTACCAGTACCATCAGAGATATCCATAAACTTCTCCGAAGCTGTTTTAAACAGGCTGTCAAATGGGAGCTGATGGAGAAGAATCCTTGTATCTATGCGACCGTACCAAAACATAAAACAAAGAAACGGGAGATCTGGACTGCCGAAACTCTGATGTACGCACTGGAAGTATGTGAGGATGATCGGCTAAAGCTGGCAATGAATCTTTCCTTCTCCTGCTCTCTCCGGATCAGTGAGCTTCTGGGGCTTACCTGGGATTGTGTGGACATCTCGGAGGAAGCAATTGAGGAAAACCGGGCATATCTGTTTATCAATAAGGAATCCCAGCGAGTGAGCAAATCCGCTTTAAAAGAGCTGGATGCAAAAGATGTGCTGCTGATATTTCCGGAAAAAAGCAAGACCAATAAAACAGTCCGTGTTTTGAAAACACCGAAGACAGACAGCAGTGTCCGAAAGGTTTTCCTTCCAAAGTCTGTCGCAAAGATGCTGATCGAGTGGAAAGAAAAACAGGATGAGACAAAGGAAGTTCTTGGAGATGAATACATGGACTATAACCTGGTCATGGCAAGTACGTTTGGTCTTCCTTTGGGGGATGGCGCGATCCGGAAGCCATTAAATCAGTTGATTAAGGACTATGATCTCCCACCGGTTGTTTTCCACAGTCTCAGACACAGCAGTGTTACCTATAAGCTGAAACTGAATGGTGGAGATATCAAGGCAGTTCAGGGCGACTCCGGACATGCTCAGGTCAGCATGGTTACGGATGTATATTCCCACATCCTGGATGACGACCGGAAGAAAAATGCAGAATTATTTGAAGAGGCATTTTATGAGAAAAAAGATCTGGATCCGCAGATGCATCCGAATACAGCACAAAACACGGTAGCGGTTCCGGAAGGCGTGGATGCAGAGCTGCTTGCAAAGGTCCTTAATAATCCTGAGATGGCAGCACTTCTTACGTCACTGGCGAAGACAATGAAGTGAAAAATAGTGTAATTTTAGTGAAAAACGGGTTTCGTTAAAAGGAATGTTAAAAATATA
>SFQZ01000268.1 GCA_004562915.1 bacterium | reverse complement strand
TCATCCATGGTAGTGCCTTTTATGTATAAAATGGTACATACAGGTACTCTTCCAAAATTTATGCAGAAAAAGCTGGATAAGACAGACGGTGGCAAAAAAGAATTATATAATGGATTTTTAAATATGTTTGGAATCGGTAAGGGAGGAAGTCCATGGATTACGAAACAGAGTATTTATAATCAGTTCTATTCGGATCTGGTTACGAAAGTCCAACATGGAATTGATGTGCCTGGAACAACGATCCATGTGTTTTACGCAACCAAGATGGGTGAAAAATACGAAAAGAGATATTGTACGTATTTCAAAAATCCGGATATCCGGAAGCACAATATGCAGCATGAAGAACTGTTTTGCTGTCATAGTGCAGAGTGGGTGGAAGAAGTAAGAAAAGCAGTGGAATTGCCTGCTGCAATATGACGAATTTTATTTTTATCTGGCTTCCAGCTTTTTATAACGCAGAAATATTTTATAAAATGAGCAGAATTGTACTTTTTCTGGTTAAAATAGTGCAAGTTTTTCAGGGGAAAATAATATAAAATAGATTGGATAAGTATGAACAGAAAAAGGAGATAACTTAAGATGAAACAGCTCACAAGACTTTTTATCCCAATCTGTCTGGAAACACTATTTTATATGCTGTCCGGTATGGTTGACACTCTGATGTTATCCGCAGTTGGAGACTATGCAGTCGGGGCGGTGGGAACGGCAAACAGTTATATTGGAATTTTTATCATAATGTTTTCTATCATATCTTCCGGCATGGTTTCGGTCATGACGCAGAATATTGGCGCAGGCAGACCGGGAGTTGCCTATCAGGCAAGGCAGCTTGGATTATTATTTAATGCTGTTGCAGGCGTGCTTATGGCTGTATTTTTATTTTCGGGAGCAGGAGCAATCCTTCGTATGGTAGGAATTGCGGATGCATTGTATGAACCGGCGTTGATTTATCTTAAAATTGTCGGGGGTGGGTGTATATTAAATGCGGTCATTCCTATCTTTTCAAGCTATCTGCGCGCATTCGGATATACAAAGCAGCCATTATATGCCACAATCGTTGGAAATATCGCAAATTTTGTGATGAATGCAGTATTTCTTTTTGTATTGCACAAAGGTGTTGCAGGTGTCGCTGCAGCAACTGTGATCTCCAAGATCCTGAACCTGTGTATTGTACTGTATTTTTCACATAAGCTGATCTCTGCAAAAAACAGCACAGAGAGGATCGCAAATAAGACAGTCTTAGGGCAGATCGTGAAAGTCGGACTTCCATCTGCATGTGAGACGGCACTCTATAATGTTGCAATGATGCTTGTCATCCGTTTCCTGAATCAGATGGATGCAGAAGGACTGAATGTGACAGCCAGATCTTATACGGCAACAATCAGTAATTTTTCCTATTGTGTCGGTGCAGCACTGGCACAGGCAAATGCGATCATGACAGGCTGGCACATCGGTGCTGGGGAACTCGAAGAGTGTGACAGAGGGACAAAGCGGGCGGCATTTGTCGGAGTATGTGTGGCAGTCTGCATGGAGACAGCAATTGTGCTTGGTTCCGGTTTTATTATGCCGCTCTTTACAGACAATCCGGAAATGACTGCGCTGGTTCGCAAGCTGCTGGCGATCGATATTGTACTTGAGATTGGACGCGTGACGAATCTTGTGTTTGGACAAGCCTTAAAAACAAGCGGAGATGCAGTGTTCCCGGCAGTGATCGCAGCCGTTTTCATGTTTGTCTTTGCGGTGGGAGGCACATGGCTGTTTGGAATTTCCATGGGACTTATGGCTGTGGGAGCGTATATTGGTCTTGCAAGCGATGAGTGTGTGCGGGCTGTCGGCATGGTATGGCGCTGGAAAACCGGGAAGTGGAGAACAAAGAAGCTTGTGTGAGCAGGAACAATATCAGCAGAAAACAAAAAATCAGCTTCGGGAGATACATATTTATGTGAATGTAGTCCACTTTCACAAAATCTTCACAAAAAATTAGCACTCTACTATTGACAGTGCTAACAAACGGGTGTATAACATAGTCAGAACAAAGGAAGAGAACAAAAGAAGAACCAAGAGATCAGAAAAGATTTCAGAAGTAAAAGTTCTGTGAGTTCTCCGAACATCCCAGTTCCAAAGAAACAAGGTAATAAAGCATGAGATATCCACGAGAAAGCGGATACCGTAGAAAAAGGAGAGATGACTTATGTTGATGCCTAGTATTTTTGGAGAAGATTTATTTGAAGATTTGTTTGATTTACCATTCTATGATGACAGTAAGGTTGAGAAGAAATTGTATGGCAGACATGCAAAGAACCTTATGAAAACAGATATCAAG
>SFQZ01000267.1 GCA_004562915.1 bacterium | reverse complement strand
GAAAGGATAAAAATAAAATCCAAACCTTTTCAGATGCTATTTGTTGCATTTCCTGCATCACCTGCAAAAGGTTTGGATTTTATTTAAGTTTGGATATCGGAGATCATGAAGTCGTATCCGCTTTACACCAGACCGCTCGATTCCGGTAGCCATACAATGTTCCATATGCGATTTGGTAAACCGAAAAAGTCTTTCCTTTTTCATAATTCCATACAAATGACTGCAATACTCCCTAAATTCCTCTGCAAGAAAATCCGGCATCGTAATCACACGGATACTCTTTGGAGTTTTCGGCTGCGTGATCATATCCTTTCCTTTCAGTCTCTGATAAGATTTATTGATTGATATGGTTTTCTCTTCAAGATTGATGTCATTATAAGTAAGTGCAAGCAATTCACCGATACGCATTCCGGTCCAGTACAACAAAAGAAACGCCATTCTTGTCTCCGGCTTATCACTTACTGTTTCCAGAAAAGCATTGAACTCTTCCTGCATCCAGAAGTCCTTCGGTTCTCCTTTACTCTTGCCAATCGCTCCTGCCTTCCTGCAGGGATTATCCTGCAGGTTATAATACCGCATTGCATAATTGAAGATTGCAGTCAGCTGGCAGTTCACTGTTTTCAGATAAGTAGGAGAATATCCTTTTCCATTCTTATCCTTATACGTCAGCAACTCATTCTGCCATGCACGGACGTCTGCCACCGTAATTTCACTGAGAATCTTCTTTTCAAAATAAGGCTTGATTTTCAGGTCAATAATATATCGCTTCGTGTACATAGTGTTTTCTCTGAGACGGACATCCATATCTTTGTAATAAATCTCCAGAAAATTTCCAAATTCAATATCCACACCCTGGCTCTGCTGTTGCAGGAAATCTCTTTCCCATTCCTTAGCTTCACCCTTGGTCCTGAATCCTCTTTTCTGTTTTCTTTTCCGATTTCCCTGCCAGTCTTTGTAATAGACCTGTACTTTCCAGTTTTTTCCTTCTTTGTAAACCCCCATTGCTAATCCTCGACTTTCATGCCATAAATCTTTTCTGCCAGGAATTTCGTAGAGATTTTTCCAGCTACTACAATATAGCCTTTTGCCTTCAATTCTTTGTTGTATTCTCGCATCAGACTATATGCATAAGTTTTTGAAACTCCAAGAATTGCACACACATCATCCACATCCATATACATTTTTTCCTGCATCATACTCATACCGCTTTATCCTCCTTCAAATACTGCTCAACATGTTCCAGACCATAGATCTTGTCCTCTACATAGCGGGTTGGCACCCGACCGAGAATCACATAATAGTTCTTGCTTGCCAGATCGGCATTCATTCTTTCCACTACCCGGTAAGCAAACGAAACTGATAATCCAAAGAGTTCTGCAATGTCTTCCACTGATAAATACATTTTTCTCTTACGCATGAAACCATTCCTTTCCCTCTTCCTGTGGAATCTCACAAGTATCTTCTACTCCGTAGAAACGCTTCACAAAATACTTTGTCGGAACTTTTCCTCTAAGCGTCAGGTAGCCCTGTTCTTCCAGTTCCTTGTTCAGATTTCCGATGATTTCATAAGCCGATGTCTGTTTTACTTCCAGAAGTTCACATATATCGGCTGCCTTTAAAAATAATTTATTCTGCATAATCAGTACCTCCTGTGTTTTGAATATTTATCTCTTCATATACTCTGTACTGGCAGATGCAAAATCGGACATCATTTTCCGAAATTTATCAAATTTTCTTGTTTTTTAATTCTCCATCAGTGTGATTACTGTGTCATGGAGTTTAAGCTCATCGAAAGTAAAGAACCTTTCTGTGGTATCTGTTTTCTAAATGCAGGCAACAAAAAAACAGTCTGCCTTGACGAAAATCACTTCAATCAAAACAAACTGTTCTTCATATTTACTCTAATTTTATTTTATGAGAATAACCGATTTCACGAAATTTGCAGGTGAATCTGGAATATAAACAAGAGAAAAAAATAATTTTTAAACTCCATTTGCACTCCATTTGGTCTTTTCGACACCCCGCAAAGCCTTTATTTATGGGCTTTTCCGCGATTTTTCAAGCTACTCAAACTCAATCGTCCCCGGCGGCTTACTGGTAATATCGTACATTACCCTGTTGACATGCGCCACCTCGTTAATGATCCTGCTGGTTACTTTCTGCAGTACCGGCCATGGAATCTCGGCTGATTCGGCTGTCATGAAGTCTATCGTATTGACTGCTCTCAGAGCAATCGCATAGTCATAGGTTCTCTCGTCACCCATGACTCCGACTGACCGCATGTTGGTCAGTGCCGCAAAATACTGACCGATACCTTTATC
>SFQZ01000266.1 GCA_004562915.1 bacterium | reverse complement strand
TCTTTTTCTTTTTAAAAGATAAATTTCAGGGGCAGATGTGATCCGCATGGATCACATCTGCCCCTGTGTAGAACTATCTATTTCCCGACAGCCCCTTGTATTCTGCCTCAAGTCATACCCTACACAGATAATATAATAGTACTATTCTTTATTTTTAAAGTCAACCCGTGCACGGGTAAAACATTATTTATTCCCTGATAACATATTATTAACCCGAAGACGGGTAATACTAATAATGAGGAATAGATACTATGGAATACTCAGATTTGTATGTAATGCGAATAAAAACTCTCTGTAAACAACGAGGAATAAGTATTAACAAACTGTCTACAATGAGCGGTATAAAACAATCTACATTAGATAATATCGTTAGAGGACAAACTCATAATCCAAAAGCAAAAACTCTTCATAAAATTGCAATCGCTTTTAACATGACTTTATCAGAATTTCTTGATTATCCGGAATTAAACTCATATTGTTTTGAAGATGATAGCGATGAATAGTTTGCTTATCCATCGCTATTATCTTTTCTGATATTATTTGATTATTCTTTCATAAGCTCAACTCCTTTCTCTTTGCTAATTTTTCCCTGCTGTTTTGAAATAATCTCCTTATTGATTTGTAATCGCTCATGAATAGATTTCTTTCCTGTTTCTACAGTTTTTGTTCTTTTATTTTGCCCCGACATCGTGATCTTTCCTGACTTCATTTCTGATTTAGTTATATTGACCGATTGATCCGAGGCCTCAGGTGCTCTTTCTTCCAAACTGCAGAAACTTTGCAAATACGGCAGTACATGCTCCTGCATATCCGTAAGATCAGCCACATATGCCTGAAAAGTTTCTTCGCCCTTACCCCTTTGGTAATTCAGCCAGCTTTCATCATGCAGCTTCATTTCATTCTGGTTCTTCAACTGGCTTACAATACCTCCGTTTCCATCTCCGATATTGATTTTTCCTTTTAATTCCTGCATCTGGTTATGATCCGGATAATAAATCGTAAAATACATCTGAACTGTTTTCTCCGGCATTCCTGTCTTAGGGTCCGCTTTTGAAGACAGCTCTTCATCCATTTTGGCTGTTATTTCATCCAGACTTCCCAGATTCTGATAACCGGAAATGTTCATTTCCTTATCCTCACAGAAATTGATGCGGACAACCGGTACTGCTGTCTCCGGTATCTCAGGCTGATAGGCTTTCAGTTTCTCCAGAAGTTCTTCTGCCCGTGAAGACTCCCCACATTCCTCATCTACAATATCTTTCAAAAACGGAATGTACTTATGGGCATAGCCACATCTTAATTCCAATGCGACAGTTTCCACCATATCTTCCTCCGGGCTAAAATTGTCATGATAATCATAAAAGTCAAAATCTTCCGCTAATTGATCCAGTGCTGCAGCCAGTTCATCCGCAGTCATTTTCTCCGGATAATAATGGACATTCAATTCCTTCGGGGGATAATATCGAAAATCCGGAAACGCCTCTACGATCTTTTCCAATGCCTCATGTACCAATGGAAGTGCTGCCAGAAATGCCACATCATCCAGGTTGTCTCCCCGGATCGTTTTCCGGCTGACCAGAGATACCTCCGCCTCATCATAAAAAGTATCATTCGGGTCACGGTAAATAATGCCCATGCCGTTTCCATAGTAACTTAATGTAGGGTCATCAATAATTTCCTGGTATTTTGCAACTATCTCATCCAGATTGATGCTCTTATAAATGTTGCCAAGGCTATGGTATTCATCACATTCTGCGGCATAGTATTCCAGATACGGCTCTTTCTTTGGAGGCATATTGTTCAGGACGTTATCGATCATATTGTAGTTTGCCTCCTCCAACTCTTCTACTTTCACCAATGGTTTGTACTCCCCGCTGGCTTTCATCTGCTCCGTTTTGTCATCCAGATACCGTTCGGATTTTTCAAGAAAATCTTCTAACGTACCAGTTTTGTCCGGTCTGATCGGATTCATATCCACTTTCATATTTCCGACCTTATACCCAGCTTCATTCAACACGGAAAATAAATCATCCTCACGGACAGTTCCCTCATAAGCAATTACCACATCCAAATCCGAATCCTCATTGTATAGCCCATCCCTTGTTCGACTTCCATACACACGCACGGCCTGTATCCTGGCATCCAGGTCATTTTCAATAATCTCTGCCTGTGCAATCGCCCATACGGTCTCTTCGATTTCTGACCGGCTCATTCCATTTAATCCGGCTTCCGCTTCCGTATGATCCGAAATAACCGGCACACGCTTTCTCTGGCTTCTTGCTTCCTGAAGGATCTCTGCCTCTACTTTTTCTACTTTTTCCAGCAGTTCATCATA
>SFQZ01000265.1 GCA_004562915.1 bacterium | reverse complement strand
ATATGAAGAACTCTCGCCGCTTCTGGAGAGGATCGACAGGCAGAACAGGGAAAAGGAAAAGATGGAACAGATGCGAAGAGAATTCTCTGCCAATGTGTCGCATGAACTGAAGACACCGTTGACTTCAATCTCCGGATATGCGGAGATCATGATGGACGGTCTTGTACGTCAGGAGGATATGAGAGAGTTTTCGCGCCGGATCTATAATGAAGCCAGTCGTATGATCACATTGATCGGCGATATCATCCGGCTTTCCAAGCTCGATGAGGGAACAATTGAACTGGAAAAAGAAGATGTAGATCTGTATCGGCTGGTCCGTGATATTGTAAGCCGGCTTTCCGTACAGGCCGAGAAACAAAATGTGCGGATCGAGGTAGTGGGAGAGCATGTGACCTTCCACGGAATCCGCCAGGTTCTGGATGAGATGCTTTACAATATAATTGAAAATGCGGTTAAATATAATGTTCCGAACGGAAAAGTCAGTGTATGGGTCGGAAATACGCTGAATGGAAAAAAAGTGATCGTGAATGATACCGGAATCGGAATTCCGAAAGAACACCAGGACAGAATTTTCGAAAGGTTTTACCGGGTGGATAAGAGTCACTCACGGGAAACCGGCGGAACCGGGCTTGGACTTTCTATCGTGAAGCATGGAGCGCTCCTGCATGGGGCGGATATACATGTGGAGAGTGAAGTCGGAAAAGGAACCAGGATGGAGTTGATCTTCCATGAAGAACAAAACACGTCGGAATGTACATAATTCTATTCATAAATAAAGAAAATTCGTTTATTATTTTTGTTAATATGAATTGACTGAAAGCTAAATGAGTACTAGAATAGCCGTTAGATAAAGAAAAAATAAAGCATTAACTCGGAGGTAACTATTATGACATCATTGGCGATTGCAGAAATCTTATCAACTTGTGCCGCTTTTGTTCTTCTCGGAGGAGTTTCGTACTGGTATAAATATGGAAAGAAGAGAGATAAGGCAGAACGGAAGGAAATGAAAGAAAAGTTCGAAAAATCTGTTACTTTGCATAATCCGGCATATATTATTTATGAAAGATAAGACAAAATAGTAAGAGGGGGCACGGCGATGAAAGCCGTGCTCCCTCTTTGTTGCTATGCAAATGAGAAAATGATTTTGGAGTCGATAAAAAATTCACAAGAATATAAGTTTTGTTTGCACTTTTTGATAAAGGCGTACATAATGTTATTACGGTGTTTGAAAATAAAAGGAATCGGATGGTGCTGAAGAAAGAAGAGAATAATGAGATGAGGATATTGATAAAAGGTGCAGGAGATCTGGCAACAGGGATTGCATATGAATTATGGGAAGCAGGACATGAGGTCGTGATGACGGAAATCCCGATTCCGCTTGCAGTTAGAAGGATGGTGTCATTTTCGCGTGCGGTATACGAAGGGGAAGCACAGGTTGAAAAGGCGAAAGCAGTTCTGGTCAGCAATCTGGAAGAGATCGACTTGGAAGTGGAGAATGGGAATATTCCTGTTCTTGTAGATAAAAAAGCTAAAATAATTGGTGAGTACCTTCCAGATGTGTTGGTGGATGCAATTATGGCAAAAAGAAATCTGGGCACTTCGATTCAGGATGCGCCTCTTGTGATTGGAATCGGTCCGGGATTCCATGCAGGAAAAGATTGTCATTATGTGATTGAGACTCTAAGAGGAGATGAGCTTGGAAGAATTATTACAGAAGGAACTGCGGCTCCGAATACGGGGATTCCCGGAGAAGTCGGAGGCTATACCCGGGAGAGACTAGTAAGTGCGTCGGCGGATGGGATCATGGAACCATTAGTACAGATTGGCGATCTGGTTCAGAAAGGGCAGATTGTCGCAAAGACTGGGGGAATATCGGTGACCGCAAAAATGTCGGGAATCGTAAGAGGAATGCTTCAGAAAGGAGTAGAAGTAAAGAAAGGACTCAAAATTGGTGATATCGATGCAAGACCTGACCGCAGGAACTGTTTCCTGATCTCAGATAAAGCCAGGATAATCGGAAAGAGCGTGTGCAGCATTGTAGAGACGAAAAAAATAAAAGAACATAAGAAGTAAAGGTCATCGGTCGTGTCAGATGCCCTTTTTTCGCTACTATGTATACTTTCAAAATGTCCAGTGGTCTTGTTTTAGTACTGTAAAATGTCACAAAAATAACTTACTTGTCTAGAAAATAACTTTTCTTGAAATCTGGTTATACCTCTTATACAATAATATTTACAAACAGAATTATTAAAAAAATTGATAAAAGGGAGGAGAAAGAAAATGAATTTATTTTCACCGGCTGAAATAGCCAAAAACTATATCAATATCGGAAAAGGAAAAGTAAA
>SFQZ01000264.1 GCA_004562915.1 bacterium | reverse complement strand
ATATACAGTTTGACCATAAAAAACACATTCTGATGTATCTCATCGATGATGCAATTTTAAATATCGAGGGAGATAAAAAATTCCGCATCAAGGTTGCTAACAGCAATGTAATGTTTTTGGAGAATCATAAAGAAGAAATCCTGGAACGAGTGGGAGCTGGAATTGAGATTGAGATTGTCGCAGATTCCTCCATGGATGGAAATTCCTGTGTAATCGAGACAGACTCAGGAGTATTCGACTGCAGCCTTGGTGTGCAGCTCGAAAATCTTATTAAAGATATAAAATCACTATGCTTATAAGGATGGTTGAAAGTGGACAGCAGGTATAACAAGTATTTACGACTGGCGGAGAATACATATTTTAAACGGCTTGGAAAAGTTGTTAAAATTGTTGGATTGACCATTGAATCCGTTGGTCCGGATGCAAAACTGAATGACTTGTGCAGAATTATCATCGATGAAAATGTGAACACCGTGGTAATGGCTGAGGTTGTGGGTTTCAGGGATAAAAGACTGCTTTTGATGCCTTATGAGAGTGTAGAGGGAATAGGAGTAGGATGTATCGTTGAAAATACGGGGCATCCTTTATCTGTCTCTGTAGGAAATGAACTCTTAGGACATACTTTAGACGGAATTGGCCGTCCGACGGATATCGACAAATTAGAGACACCTTATGAGTATCCGGTCGATGCAGCACCGCCGGATCCAATGTCAAGAAAGATCATCAGTGAGGTGCTTCCTCTCGGCGTGAAAGCGGTCGACGGATTGATCACAGTCGGAAAAGGACAGCGTATCGGAATCTTTGCAGGTTCTGGTGTCGGAAAAAGTACACTGCTTGGTATGTTTGCAAGAAATACAAAGGCAGATATCAATGTCATTGCCCTGATCGGTGAGCGTGGTCGTGAGGTGCGTGAGTTCGTAGAACGGGATCTTGGAGAAGAAGGAATGAAGCGTTCCATTGTTGTTGTGGCTACTTCTGACAAACCGGCACTGATCCGTAAGAAGGCAGCAATGACGGCGACATCCATTGCAGAGTATTTTAGGGATCAGGGAAAAGATGTGCTTCTGATGATGGATTCCCTGACACGTTTTTCCATGGCACAGCGCGAGATCGGACTTGCATCCGGAGAACCGCCTGTAACCAGAGGATATCCGCCAAGTGTCTATTCGGAGATGCCAAAACTGTTAGAGCGTGCAGGAACTTCCGATAAAGGATCAATCACCGGATTATATACAGTACTGGTAGATGGTGATGATTTTAATGAACCGATCACGGATACAGCCCGGAGTATTTTAGACGGACATATCATGCTGTCCAGAAAATTGATGCCGTAAATGATTTCCTGATGCAGAAGACGGATGAAAAATTTCAGTTTGAACAGGAGATCAATCTGTTACGTGCACTTTTTAACGATTAGAGGTTGATAGCGTATGGCAAAATTTGCATATCGGATGCAAAGCATATTGGATATAAAAGAAAAAATGGAAGGTCAGGCGAAAATCGCATATGGGGTTGCAAATGCAAAACTCATGGATGAACAGGCAAAACTCCAGCAGATCATGATCCGCAAGGCAGGTTATGAGAGCCAGGCGAGAAAACTGGTGAATGGAACCATTGACGTGCCTAAGATCAAAGAATGTAAGCGGGCAGTGGACACTATGAAAACAATGCAGCGCAGCCAGATGATGAATGTGCATGTTGCAGAAAAAAATGTAGAAGCTGCCCGGGTGAAGCTCAATGAAGTCATGATGGAAAGAAAGACTCATGAGAAGCTGAAAGAGCAGGCGTTTGAAGTTTTTAAACAGGAAATGCAATATGCAGAGAATAAAGAAATAGATGAGCTTGTAAGTTACACCTATCATGAGGGAATGACTGAAACCCGATAATTTTGATAAGGCAATATACGAGAAAGGCATGGACGAGATTATGGCAGAACAAAAGCAACAGGAAGAATTACAGAAGGAAAATGAAGTTTTAGATAAAAAACAGTTAAAGGCGGCAAAAAAGCTGGAAAAAAAGAAGAGAAAACAGAAAAATCCGGATGATCTGGATGGAGATGAGGAAACCGTTGGAGGCAAAATCCTTGTTTTCTTTGTCACGATTATTATCATTCTGATCTGGCTTGCCATCTTTGCAATGCTGATCAGAAAAGATTAGTTTTGTAGTATTAAAAAGATGGATATATGAATGATTACCGCATTTTAGTAGTTGACGATGAAGAAGATCTATGCGAGATTCTTAAATTCAATTTAGAAAACGAAGGGTATTTTGTGGATACGGCAAACTCCGCCGAAGAAGCCCTGAAGATGGAACTGACCCAATACAACTTGCTGTTGCTGGATGTG
>SFQZ01000011.1 GCA_004562915.1 bacterium | reverse complement strand
ATAAATATTCCGCTTATCATTGTAGGAATACTGGCTTTTGCAGGGACCAGTAAACTGGCATTGGAAAAACGTGTTATTTCCAATTATTTTGGAAATATCGCCTATGCCTATCAAGACTACGGATATCCCTATTGTCTTGCGGTTACTTTGTTTGATACGGGAATCAGTGAACCGAATGGATATTCGGAAGAACTGATTGATGAGATTCAGGAAAGCGAAGGAAAGATAAAAGCTACAAATGAAGATAATCTGGATGTAAATATCCTTTTTCTCCAGTTGGAAACATTTATTGATCCTACAGAAATCAATTTCCTTGAATTCTCAGAAGATCCGATTCCCAATTTCAGAAAACTGATGAAAGAATATTCATCAGGGTATTATAAGGTTCCGGCAGTGGGAGCGGGAACAGCAAATACGGAGTTTGAGTCTATAACCGGAATGAGCCTGCGTTATTTTGGAGCCGGAGAATATCCTTATAAGACTGTGCTAAAAGAGGAAACCTGTGAGAGTACACCGTATGTATTGAAAAATCTCGGATACAGCACACATGCCATTCATAACAATGAAGCGAACTTTTATGGCAGAAAGACAATATTTGCGAGACTTGGTTTTGATACTTTTACATCGGAGGAATATATGCCGGATATCAGTGATACGACACCGATGGGTTGGGTGAAAGACCACATTCTTACGGATGAAATCGTGAAAGCTATGGAATCCACGGAAGGTCCGGATTATGTATATACGATTTCTGTTCAGGGACACGGAGATTATCCTGAAGAGCCAGTACTTTCCGATCCGGTAATTCAGGTTTCCGGTTCAGAATCTCAGGAAAAAGATTATGCCTGGGAATATTATGTCAATCAGCTGTATGAGATGGATCAGTTTGTAAAGGAACTGACAGATACACTGGCAGAATTTGATGAGCGTGTTATTTTGGTAATGTATGGAGATCATCTTCCGACCATGGATCTGAAAGTGGAAGATATGAAAAACAGATATCTGTTTCAGACAAAGTATGTGATTTGGGATAATTTCGGGATGGAGAAAAAGGATGAAAATCTTGCCGCATATCAGATGACAGCAGAGATATTTGATCGTCTGGGAATTCACGAAGGCAATATTTTCAATTATCATCAGACACGGAAAGGTAGCAAAAACTATCAGCTGGATCTGGAAGCACTACAGTATGATATTTTGTATGGGGATCGTTATGTATATGGCGGAGAGACACCTTATGCGGCGACAAAATTACAGCTTGGTGTAAATCCTGCAATCTTTACATCAATTGAGCCGGTAGGAGTAAACAGTTATTTTGTATATGGAGAAAACTTTACCGCTTCCAGTCGCCTTGAGGTAAACGGAGAATTGAAAGAAACAAAATATTTAAGCACCACACAGTTGCTGGTTCAGGATTTTGAACTGGAGGATGGAGACGAATTGGATGTGGCAACACAGAGTAATAGTCCTACGAAAAAGGTTCTTTCCAGAACAGGAGTACAGATTTATCATGATCCGAAAGCAGAAATAACTCCAGAACCTGCATCTACTCCTGGTGCAGAAGAAAGTAAAGCAGGTGAGAGTGTAGACGAAGGGACGGATAGTAAAGCATCCGAGGAAACATCCATCAGCACAAATGAAAATACAGATTCAGAGGCGGAGAAATGATATTTATGAAAAATATAAATACCAATAAAAAAGGAAAAAATCTAACTCTGGAATATGCTCTTATTCAGGCTTTCTTCTGGATGAATTTTGCAACCATCATGGGTTATACCAGTGTGTATCTTTTGCATTGTGGATTTTCCAATACACAGATTGGAGTTTTGATGGCTGTTGCAGGAGTTCTGTCTGCCATTTTACAGCCGATAGTTGCCAGTTATGCTGATTGTCCTGCAAGTCTGTCTTTGAAGAAGATTATTGTATCAATATGTGTTGTTATGGCTGCAATCGCTGCACTGCTTCTGGCATCTCGTGATAAAATGATGATTTCAGGGGTTCTGTACGGGGGAATCATCATGCTTCTGCAGCTTTTAATGCCTCTGATCAACTCCCTTGGTATGGAAAGTCTAAATCAGGGGAAAAAGTTGAATTTTGGAGTTGCAAGGGGAATAGGTTCTGTGGCTTATGCAGTTGCCGCATATGTGTTGGGAATAATGGTTGCGGGATGGGGAGAAATTACCATTCCGGCAGCCATGCTGCTTATTTTTGGTGGGTTACTTTTGGTATTGAGTTTATTTCCTTTTGTAAAATCAAAAAGTAATCTTGAAAAAACAGAGAAAAAAAGCGGAGGACCGCTGTATTTCTTTATAAAATATAAAAGATTCAGCCTGGTATTGGTGGGTTGCGTACTTCTTTATATTAGTCATGTATTGTTGAATAGTTTTACTTTTCAAATCGTGGAAAGTAAAGGAGGAGGAAGCTCAGAAATGGGATTTTCCATGGCATTGGCTGCCATACTGGAATTGCCGACGCTGTTTATGTTCGGATATATGATTAAAAAGGTCCGAGCAGAAATATGGTTTCGTGTTGCCGGAGTTTTCTTTATGGTGAAAACACTTGGCACATTACTGGCTCCAAACATACTGACATTTTATTTTGTACAGATATTTCAGATGTTCGGCTGGGCATTAATTACCGTATCTTCTGTTTACTATGTAAATTCTGTTATGGAAGAACAGGATGCAATCAAAGGACAGGCCTATATGACCATGACCTATACACTGGGAAGTGTGCTGGGTGCATTGATCGGAGGTGCCCTGATTGATACGGTGGGAGTAAATACTATGCTGAGTTTTGCTACTGTCTCAGCAGCAGTGGGTATGGTGATTATTCTGGCGACCGCAAGGGCGGAAAAGAATAAATAAAGTATTTTAAAAAAATCTCCATTCGGGAATAACCCGGATGGAGATTTTTTTTGAGTTTATGCAATTTTACTTTTGAGTTCATCCACGTCTTTTTTTAGCTAGCTCATACTGGTATGAAATAATAATTAAGGTACCTTGACAAAATTAATAATTGGAAATAAAATATAAGGTACCTAAACAATAAAAAGGAGAGAGAATTATGTCAAAAAAGCTTTCAGATGATATCAACAATAAGCTTATTATCAATCTCAGAAATCTGAGCCACACGATGCGTTCTCTTTATGAAGGAAGGGGAAGCCAGAGACGCATACTGATTATTTTGAATGAAACAGGGTGTATTACCCAAAGAAAACTGACACAGCGTCTGGGAATACAGCCGGGCTCTGCCAGCGAAGTAATCTCAAAATTGGAGGGGAGAGGACTAATTTATCGCCAGCCCAGCGAGACAGATCATAGAACATCTGATATTTTGCTGACAGAAGAAGGGGAAAAACGGGCAGTGGAAGCATTGGAACAGAGAAACAGTCGACACAAGGAAATGTTTTCCTGTCTTTCTGATGGAGAAAAGCAGCAGTTTTTGTTTCTGCTTGAAAAAGTTAATGAGGATTGGGAAAGGCGTTATAGGAATCAGGAAAATTCGACAGAATGCGGTCGTAAAAACTGTGACAGAAAAGAACGGAGTTGATAGATGATGTGGAAATATATAAAACAATATTTACATTTTGCTGTTATTGCTGCTTGCTTTATGGTCGGTGAAGTACTGATGGATCTTCTACAGCCTGGGATTATGAGTCAAATCGTGGACGAAGGTGTACTTGGTCTGCATAACGGCGGAGTGGGTGATTTGCATGTGATATGGAAGATGGGAATTATGATGATCGGATTGGTTTTGTTCGGGGGACTCTGCGGATCAATGAACAATGTTTTTGTGCATTTATCAGGACAGAATATCGGCAATGAAATGCGTAAAGACTGTTTCAGGAAAATTATGACCTTTTCATTTCCTCAATTGGATAAGTTTGGAACGGGCTCATTGGTAACCAGAGTGACAAATGATATTACGCAAGTACAGACATTTATTTCTCAGTTTGTCAGGGGAATGATCCGTACGTCACTCTTGATGTTTGGAAGTATGTTTTTTATGTATCGGCTGAACCGTACATTTGGTCTGATCGTACTGTGTGCTTTCCCTTTTATCGTAGGATGCCTGTGCTTTTGTCTTTCTAAAGCCAATCCGTTGTTTACAAAACTGCAGGCACAGCTGGACCGGATCAACAGCATTATGCAGGAAGATGTATCCGGAATTCGTATGATTAAAGCCTGTGTTCGCGAAATATATGAAAAATTACGTTTTGGTAAAGCAAATGAAGAATTGATCCATACCCAGCTTCAGGTACTGGTGATCTTTGCATTTATGAATCCGGTAATCAATGGACTGATGTATATTGTAGTTGCGGTAATTCTTGTAGCCGGCTCTTTTGAAGTGAGTACAGGAGTGACTACCCCCGGAAGTATCATGGCGGCAATCACTTATACTACCCAGCTTCTCAACGGAATTATGATGCTTGTCATGTTATTTCAGAATATTTCCAGAGGACTGGTATCCTGGAAACGAGTAAAAGAAATTCTTTCTACGGAACCGGAACTAAAGGACGGTACATTTGACGGAAAAACAAAGATAAAAGGCGAAATTGAATTTCGAAATGTATCCTTCTCCTACCCAGGTACAGATAGAAAAGTTCTGGAGAATATTAATCTGTCGATACATAGGGGAGAAACCATTGCAATTATGGGTGCGACAGGCTGCGGAAAAACTACGTTGGTCAATTTGATACCGAGATTTTACGATGTAACAGAGGGCGCTGTTTTGGTTGACGGTGTGGATGTGCGGGAGTATGAACAGAAAGATTTGAGGGAACGAATAGCGGTTGTACTGCAGAAAAGTGAATTGTTCAGTGATACGATTGGAAATAATATTGCGTGGGGAGCACCAAATAGCAATGAGAAGGAAGTAAAAAGTGCTGCCACGGCTGCTCAGGCGGATGATTTCATTAATGAAACTCATGAAAAATATGAGACCATGATAGCAGAGCGGGGAATGAGCCTGTCCGGCGGACAAAAACAACGTCTGTCCATTGCAAGGGCTATTGTGACAAATGGAGAAATTATGATTTTTGATGATTCGACCAGTGCACTTGATCTGAAAACAGAAGCAAATCTTCACAGTGCTTTGCAGAAGGCCCAGCCGGAAAGTACAAAAATACTTGTTGCCCAGAGAATTGCATCTGTTTGCAGAGCAGATCGAATTGTTGTATTGGACAGTGGAAAAATAGCAGCGGTAGGTACCCATGAGGAATTATTACGCTCCTGTTTGGTTTATCAGGATATTTATCAGTCGCAGATGGGCAAGGAGGAAAGCATATGAGTGAAAATAAAGAACAAAAGCTGATGTCAAGAAATATTCCGGGCATGAGGGCACGAGAGCGTTTTGTTGAGCCGGAACATGCACAGAACGCAGGCGCGGCCATGAAACGGATCGCGCTTTATTTTGCAAAGGAAAAAGGAATGGTTATTGGCATGTTGGCCGTGGTTATTTTTGGCACAGTATGTGGTATCTATGCACCCAGTCAGCAAAGCAGAGTGATTGATATTATAGCCGGAACAGGAACGGGAAGTTTTGTCGGCACACTGCTTCTGATGCTGGCAGCGTATCTTCTTTACAGTGGAAGCCAGCTTTTACAGGGGTTGATCAGTGCCAGACTGAGCCAACGTATTGTAAAAAGAATGAGGGAAGAATTATTCGGGAAGATTGTAGATTTGCCGGTTTGCTACCTTGACACACATTCTCACGGTGATGTTATGAGCCGTATGACGAACGATGTGGAAAATATATCTACAACCGTGTCCCAGTCACTGCCTTCTCTGTTTTCCGGTGTGCTGACGATTATCGGAACAGCAGCGATTATGTTCTGGTATTGCTGGCAGTTGGCATTGTTGAGCTGTGCCACGGTAATTTTGACGGTACTTGCCACGAAGATTTTATCCGGTAAAGTACGCAAATTTTCCCGTAGACGGCAGATGCTTCTCGGACATTTGAATGGTACTGTGGAAGAAATGATATCAGGATATCGCACCGTAGTGGCATATAATCATCAGGAAATAACAACGGAGGAATTTTGTCAGACATCGGATGCGCTTACAAAAGCCGGTATAAAAACTGATATTTTCAGTGGAGTTATGGGACCTATCATGAATTGCATCGGAAATATTGGATTTGTTATTATTGCAGCTTTCGGGGGATATTTTTCTGTTTATGGAATGATTTCGGTCGGTGTGATTTCTGCTTTTATCGTTTATGCAAAACAGTTCAGCCGCCCGATCAATGAGATCGCGCAGGTATATGGTCAATTGCAGACTGCTGTAGCAGGAGCGGAACGTGTATTTGCTGTTCTGGATGAAAGAAACGAGGAGAAGACCGGTGAAAATATGAAAGAAGCATCTATGACAGAGATTAAATTTCACAATGTACAGTTTTCTTATATTCCGGAACAACCGGTTATCCGTGACTTTAATCTTTCAGTTCCGGCCGGTGAAAAGATAGCACTTGTAGGAGCCACAGGTAGTGGAAAAACAACGATAGCAAACCTTTTGATGCGTTTTTATGATATTGACAGTGGTGAAATTCTGATTAACGGACAAAATATAAAGCATATTTCCCGGGACAGTCTGCGTAAAAATGTGGCGATTGTTCTCCAGGACACGGTATTGTTTGAAGGTACCATTCGGGATAACTTAAAGTATGGAAATGAAAATGCTACAGAGGAACAGCTGGAACAGGCAGTAGAGAGAAGCTGTTGTGAAGATATGCTTCGTATGCTGCCACGGGGATATGATACGTTGCTGAAAGCATCCGGTGAAAATATCAGTCAGGGTCAGCGGCAGCTTCTTGCTATCGCTCGTGCGTTTGTGGCTGACCCGAGAATTCTGATTCTGGATGAGGCCACTTCCAATGTAGATACCCGAACGGAAAAAGCAATCCAGGATGCGATGCAGCTTATCATGAAAGACCGTACCAGTATTATTATTGCACATCGTCTGTCCACGATTCAGGACGCAGACAGGATCGTTGTCATGGACCATGGGAAAATTGTGGAAACAGGAAGTCATGAGGAATTACTTTTGCAGAAAGGGAAATATTATGAACTGTATATGACACAGTATGCCGGATTTGCGACCTGATATTTGAAAATCATGTCGGACGCTGTCCGGAGAGGATTCGGAGGCGAGAGATAAATAGAAATGAAAAACAGTCTGTATGAAAGTGCATATGAGAAAAAGGCAAAGATTCAGACGGAGGAAAATCGTAAAATTTATCGAATAAATGATGGCATATGTATCTCCGTCGCAGTTGAAAAATTGTTTTTACAATGTTTACGGAGAATCCATACAATCTTATATCCGCGGGTATAAAATGCGGTCGGCAGCAAACTGTCTGCAGCACACAGATCAAACAGTCTCTGAAGTTGCCAGAGCATTTGGCTATGAAAACAGCAGTAAGTTTTCTGGTGCATTTCGCAATGCGATGGGGATGTCTCCGACAGAATTCAGAAGAAAGAATGAAAATGCGGGCTTATTGGATCGACATGTTAACTTTTTGGAGTAGATACAGGGAGAGCAATACGATATAATCCTTCTGTAAACAGGTGAAAATTTGCAAAGGAGTAGGAGCATGAAGAAAAAGATTATCATTTTTCTTGCTGCTGCAACGGTAGTTATACTTGCTGTCTTTGACAGTTTATCTACAAAGTATGATACTGTCAGCAGCCCCACAAAAAAAGTCGAGACAAATAATACGGAAGAATAAAATAGGATTCCAATCACAGGAAAGATATGATATGATAATGCCAGTATATTACATATTTTAAGAGGTGATTAATATGTGGTTGGGATTTGCGATCGGATCAGCTTTTTTTGCCGGCATCACATCCATTCTGGCGAAATGTGGCATCAAGAAAACGGATTCTGATGTGGCTACAGCGATTCGAACGATTGTTGTTCTGGCTTTTTCATGGCTGATGGTTTTCATTGTCGGTTCCCAGAGTGAACTTAAGAGTCTTTCGGCAAAATCTGTTTTGTATCTGATATTATCGGGGATGGCTACGGGAGCATCCTGGCTTTGTTATTTTCGGGCATTGCAGCTTGGAGATGTAAATAAAGTGGTTCCCATTGACAAGTTCAGTACGGTACTGACGATTATTCTGGCATTTATTCTGCTGGGTGAACCTGTAAGCATTTATAAGATTGTCGGTATGGCAGGAATAGCCATCGGTACCTGGCTGATGATCCAGAAAAAAGAGAGGACAGAACAGAAAAAAGAAGGCGGAAGCTGGCTTATATATGCTATACTGTCAGCTGTTTTTGCCAGTCTCACATCAATTCTTGGGAAAATCGGAGTTACCGGGATCGACTCCAATCTGGGAACTGCCATTCGAACCGTTGTTGTTCTGATTATGGCCTGGGTCGTTGTTTTTGTCACAAAAAAGCAGGGGACGATACATAACACGGATAAGAAAGAATTATTTTTTATCATTTTGTCCGGATTTGCCACAGGAGCCTCCTGGCTGTGCTATTACCGTGCACTGCAGTCCGGACCGGCCAGTCTGATCGTGCCGATTGATAAATTGAGTATCGTTGTTTCTATTGCGTTTTCCTGGTTTGTGTTTAAAGAAAAGCTGTCGAAAAAGGCATTTGTGGGACTGGCATGTATCGTGGGCGGAACACTGATTATGTTGGTTGGATAGTATATATGTTTTCATAAGTGCTTGTATGGTTTTATTTTTTTGCTTCGTATAGTGATAAAGTAAATGGGCAGATGATATTATGTACTGTCTGGCAATGTCAGAACGTAAATAATCTCATCTGCCCATTACATTTATTGATTATGTAAATCAAAAAGCATAAGTTTTTCGTGGGCAATCTGTTTATCGGATGCTTCCTTGTTGTTGAACGGTGTCAGACGGAAACAGAGCCGGAAAGGTTCGAACTTTGTCCTGTACTGGTCCAGTTGCCACTGACCGCAGGAGTAGGAACCCAGCCCGGTTTGTTTATCGTCGATATGCAATACGATATAATCCCGTTTCTTCAGATCACAGGTATGCTTTGCAGCTTCCAGATCTTTTTCTTCATAGAAAGAAGCACTGAACTGAAAACTTCCTTCTGTGGAAGCCACAAGCCCCATTCCTCTGTCATCCGTGAAAGATACCCATTTGCAGTCCATGTGATTGCCATTTGACTGGGGAACAACATAATTGGTGAATAAGCCATCGATAGTATTTTCATAGACACCCATAAGCCCTGCTTCTTTGGAGTCCGGATAATTTTCTCCCGGTCCCCGTCCGAAGTATCGCACATGCTCCATGCTCCGGTCAAGGTGCATGGAGACACCCAGGCGGGGAAGCATAGCAGGTGCGTGGTCTTTGGGACAGCCGGATGGCAGATAAGGAGTTCCTGATATTTCAATCAGGATATCTCCGGTGGGACAGACCGTATATTCATAAATCGTGTCAAAATGCCAGGCATTGTTGGTGGTTCCGTTTACGGTATGCACGGTAAGGTGCAGAAAATGCCCATCTTCATTGTATTCAATATCTTTTATGATTTCATGCTCCAGATGGAGAAAATCAACTTTCTTCATCTGATCTATGAGTTCCATATCATTACTGATCGGTGCACGCCACCAGGTAAGTCTGGGACCTTTGCGCATGATCTCTTTTCCATCCCGTACGAGACTTACAATATTTCCCCGAACAAGATCAAATACGACATAGAAGTTATCTCCGACAGCTTTCAGGTTTACAGTAGTTTTTGTAATCTTCAGAAAACCTTGCGGACAAAATTCTATTTTAGGATACTGGACAGGCAGTTTGAACTGGGCAGTTGCCAGTTCATGTCCTGCAGGCGCATAGAGAGTATCGTCTTTCAGCTGATAGGAGAGATTCAGATAATACTCTGCTCCCGGAACAGGCTGAATCTTTGCCAGATCATAGGGCAAAGAAATCTCCAGAGAGCTTCTTGCCGGTATGGACGGCAGATTCATACTGCCGCTTTGAAGCAGTATGTCATCTTCCATGATCCGGTACACAAGCCGGAACTGATTCAGGTTGGCAAAATCCAGTCGACTCAAAAGCCGGATGTTGCCGTGGTTTAAGTCAACAGCTGTGGTGGTGATTGGTTCTATCACCTTTTTATATTCGTACAGCCCTGGAGATGGTGTCCGGTCAGGCATCAGCATACCATCGATACAAAAATCTTTATTGCTGGGATCATCTCCAAAATCACCGCCGTAGCGGTAATATTTTTCTCCCTGATCGGTATAGGACTCAATTCCGTGGTCAAACCATTCCCAGATAAATCCACCCTGAAGCTTTTCGTGGGAATAGAAAAGATCCTGATATTCTTTTAGATTTCCAGGCCCGTTGCCCATGGCATGAGCATATTCACATAGAATATGTGGATGCGTGCTGTTCACAATGATATCTTTCATGACAAATGGTTTTTTTGGATTGTCCAGCCAGGTATACATGGTGGAGTAGACATCTGCGTACTCCACATCAAAGTCTCCTTCATAGTGAACCAGCCGGGTGGGATCCATCCGGTGGGCAACTTCTGTCATTTTTCGAAAATTACAGCCAGTGGAGGATTCATTTCCCAGAGACCACATCAGGATAGAAGGATGGTTTTTGTCCCGGGCGATCATCCGTACCATACGGGAAACGTAAGCGGTCTCCCAGGACGGATCATCAGAAATCCAGGAATAATTTCCGGTCAGTTCAAAACCGTGACATTCCAGATCTGTCTCATCAATCAGATACATGCCGTAGATGTCACACAGATCATACAGATAGTAGGAGTTCGGATAATGACAGGTACGGATAGCATTGATATTAAACTGTTTCATCAGGATAATATCCTGTTCAATCTCTTCTTTTGATACAACCCTTCCGTTTCTGGGATTGTAGTCGTGGCGGTTCATACCTTTGAACTTAATAGGAACTCCGTTTACCAGGAATGAGTCACCGTTCAGGCAGATTTTGCGGAACCCGACCTGCTGAGGGATAACTTCTACTAAATTTTTTCCTTCCTTGACCGTGATCAGCAAATGATACAGATTCGGAGTTTCTGCTGTCCAATGGCGGATGTTTTTAAGGACTGTATGGTATGTATAGTGCAGATCACCTTTAGAATCATTTTCCGGGATACATTGGGCATCCTCCGGCAGGATATTGTTCCCGGTTTCATCCAAAAGTTCCAACGTAATCTGCAGCGGTTTTTTGCTGCGAAGGGCTATACTTATGGAAAATAGACCATTCTGAAACGTGTCATCCAAATCGGCAGTTACTGTGAAATCCTGAATTCCGTTTTGGGGTACTCCGATTAGTTCCACATCCCGGAAAATGCCGCTTTCCCACCACATATCCTGGTCCTCCAGGTAGGTGCCGTCTGACCACTGATATACACGTACTGTTACATCATTCTCTTTTCTGATTTGTACCAGATCCGTAATATCAAATTCCGCTTCACATCTGGCACCTTTACTATAACCCACTTCCTTCCCGTTGATCCAAAGATGATAAGCAGAATCCACTCCGCAAAAACGTAGAAGAATCCTTTTATCCCGAAAACTTTCATCCACATAGAAGGTACGTTTGTAGATACCGGTGGGATTTTCAGTGGGAACATATGGCGGATCAATCGGAAAATTGTAACACAGATCGGAGTAGTGCATATGTCCATAACCCTGAAGCTGCCAATTGCCGGGTACGGTGATCTCATCCATGGATGAGATGTCAAAATCCGGCAGATAAAATCCTTCCGGGCTGTATTCCGGAGCCTCCAGAAACATGAATTTCCACACACCGTTCAGATTTTTAAAAGCATGGCTATAGCGATTGCTGTTGATGAGAGCCTTTTCCCGTGAGGGAAATGTAAGAAAATGCGCGCGGGCAGGCAGTCTGCCGATATTGTCCAGTAGATGATTTTCCCAGATTTTCATGAAAATAGATTCTCCTTTCCAAGATGAATACGGGCATATTTTTATATGTTTTTGATAAATTCGTTCACATCATACAGAGCACTTCCGATCGCAGGCGCGTATTGTCCCTGGGTTCCCACAATGATCTGTTCCCGGGACAGCGGAAACGGAGTAAATGGATTGATCTGTGACAGAAGAAAGGTAATATCATCTTCACAGATATACGGAGCCAGATACCCGTTTAATATGACAGCACCGTCAATCAGAATGCTGAGGTTTCGGATGGCGAAAGCCAGATGCTCAAGATAATCCGTCCAGAGCTGCTGTGCAGATTCTGATTCATGGACAGCTGTAAAAAACGATTCCAGAGACATTCCGGCTGCTTTTTCCAGACTGTGGGCAGAACAGTAGGTTTCCAGACATCCCCGATTTCCACAGTAGCACAGGGGACCGTCCGGATTCATACACAGGTGTTCCAGTGTGCCGCTTTTCATATGATTACCGGTCAGGACTTTCCCTTCGGAGATGATGGCACCGCCCAGGTTTCGGTTCAGAAGAAACAATACTGCATTTTTCAGATCTTTATGATTCCATAGTTCCAGATAGGCAGCAGCTTTGGAATCATGTTCCAGACGGCAGGACCAGGGAATATATTTTTCAAAATCCGATAACTTCATATCGGCATTGTCCATCAGTACCCCATAATCTACGGTTCGTCCATCGGGAGATATAATCCCCTGGGCAGCGATGGAAACTCCCAGGATTCGTTCTTCTGGCAGGGAATTTTCCGAAATAAAATCGGTTAGTAGTTTTCCGAGATATTGATAATAGGATTCTTCCTGTGAATAGGAACAGGAAACCGTCGTCTGATGTAAAACCTCACCATAGAGATCGATCGCCACCATATGAATCATATCTTTCAAAATACCGATTCCGATAGCGATGCGTGCCGTGGGGATGATCTGAATCATTTGGGCCTTTCTTCCACCGGTAGATTCAAAAGTACCTTTGCGTTCGATCAGTCCCTCTTCTTCCAGTTCTTTCAGATTTTGTCCGACCGTGGACAGACCCATCTGCAGATTCTGTACAATCTGATATTTGGATGTGGTCTTTTGTTCATAGATATAGTTATATACTTTATTCTTGTTTATTATTTTGACATTCATGGTCGTCAGACCCGTCTGGCTCATAAACAGTCCTCACTTTTGTATCAGTCTATTATATCAGTTTATTTTACGTCATGAGATTGCGAAGTTCAATGTAAAGGAGAGATTTTTGTAAAATGTTCCTAAAAATATATATGAAAATTTAGGATAATCTCCGATGGCAATTTGGCGAAAAAGGTTTTATACTCAACTTATAATTGGAAGTTAAACATAAGTGGTAAATAAAACTATTGGAGGTATCAGAAAATGAAGAGTGCAGTATTTTATGGAAAACATGATCTGAGGATAGAAGATCATGAGATGCCAGCGGTGGGACCTGAGGATGTGCTGATTCAGGTGAAAGCATGTGGAGTATGTGGTACAGATGTACATATTTACGAGGGAGATAAAGGAGCAGCAGAAGTAACACCGCCTACTATTCTGGGTCATGAATTTGCAGGTGTGATCGCACAAGTGGGAGAAAATGTAAAGAACTACAAAGTCGGTGATCGGGTATGTATCGATCCGAACTGCTACTGTGGAGCCTGTGAGCCTTGCAGAAACGGGGTGGCTCATTATTGCGAGCATATGATTGGTTACGGAACTACCGTAAATGGCGGATTTGCAGAATATTGCGCGGTAAATCAGAGGCAGGTATACAAACTGGGAGACCATACTACTTTTGAACAGGGTGCCATGACAGAACCTGTAGCCTGCTGTCTCCACGGAATGGATATGTGCGAGATTCAGCCGGGACATCAGGTGGTTGTGATCGGCGGTGGTATGATCGGGCTTCTTATGATGCAGCTGGCAAAGCTGGCGGGAGCTGCCAAGGTAGCACTGCTGGAGCCTGTGGAGAGTAAGAGAGAAGTGGGCAAAAAACTGGGAGCGGATATCTGTATTGACCCGATCCATGAGGATGTAAAGCAGGTACTGAAAGATGCCGGTATGACATGGATCAACACAGTGATCGAGTGTGTCGGACGCCCGTCCACCATAGAACAGGCTATTGACATTGCAGGAAATAAAGCAGTCGTCATGATGTTCGGTCTGACCAAACCGGATGAGACTATCTCTGTAAAACCATTTCAGATTTTCCAGAAGGAACTGGTTTTGAAAGCTTCTTATATCAATCCTTACACCCAGAAGCGTGCGTTGGATCTGATCGATTCCGGACGGCTGGATGTAAGCAGTATGGTTTATGAAGTATGTGGACTTGACAAACTGGCAGATGTACTGGGAAAACCTCAGATGCGGGCTAACGGTAAGTATATTATTTCGCCGGAAAAATAAAATAGTGGAAAAGAAAGCTCCGGGGATTGGAAAATTGCAATTCCCGGAGCTTTTGGGTGATTATATATTTATTTTATAAATATACGATTTGTTTGTGAAAATTATATCAAAAATTGAATAACACAGAGTTTTGTTTGTGTAATGTATGAAAAAATATACAATAATGGAAAGAATATTTGTTGAAAAATGCAATGATTGTAGTATAATTAAAAATAATATGTCTAGAATTTGTGAAAATGTATTTTGACAGCATCGATAGAGAAGGAAAGAGGATATAAGATAATATGACAGATAAAGAGCTTCAAAGATTAAAACGAGGAGAATTGTTGGAGATGCTCCTGGAGCAGAGCAAAGAAAACGATCGTTTGAAGGAAGAGGTTGAGGAGCTTCGGGCGCAGCTTGCGGACCGAAAGATAGAGATTGAGAGCGCAGGAACGATAGCGGAGGCTTCTTTCAAACTGAATGGCGTTTTTGATGCAGCGCAGGCAGCGGCACAGCAGTATCTGGATAATCTTCAGCTTTTATATAATCGTGAAGAAGTAAATTGTGTGAAGAAAGAAGAAGAGACGGAAGCATATGTGAAAAAGCTGCTGGAGGATACACAGCGGGAGTGTGAGATGAAAGAACAGCAGATGCAGGATCGATGTACAGCAATGAAGCAGACTGTGAAGGAACGCTGTGATTCCATGAAGGAAAACATGATCATCAAGTGCAACGAGATGGAAGAGGAAACCAGAAGAAAATGTGAAGAAATGGAAGAGAGCACCCGGATCCGCTGTGAGGAAAGAGAAAAAGAATCTCTGGAAAAATGCCAGAGTCTTGATAAAAAAGCAGAAGAAGATGTGGAAAAACGATGGGATGATCTATCATCGAGACTGGAAGCGTTCTATCAGGCACACGCAGGCTTGCGGGAACTTTTGACAGCATCGGGAGAGATCCAGAGAGACTAGATATGAAAGCAAAAAAGGATATCAGCAGGCCATCCGTGGAAGAGCTGGAGCGTGAACTAAAAAGGGTACGATATAAAGATGCATATGGAAAGACTCTGCGAAGCACGGTGTATGCACTTATTACAGTTGCGGCGATCGCAGTACTTGTGGCTACGCTTCTTTTGCCGGTGCTTCAGATCTACGGCTCTTCTATGACACCGACGCTGGAGGACGGTGAGATCGTGATCTCATTGAAAGGCTCTGAATTTGGAAAGCATGATGTGGTGGCCTTTTATTACAATAATAAAATACTGGTAAAACGTGTCATTGCTCGTGCCGGTGAATGGGTGGATATCGATGAAGAGGGCAATGTAACGGTAAACGGGGAACTTTTGGACGAACCGTATGTTCAGGATAAAGCGCTGGGAGAATGTGATATTGAGCTCCCCTATCAGGTTCCGGAAGGCAGATTGTTTGTCATGGGTGACCACCGTTCTGTATCTGTGGACAGCAGAAGCTCAGCTGTGGGCTGTGTAGCGGAAGAACAGATCGTAGGGAAACTGGTATTTCGCATATGGCCATTGAACCGAATCGGGAAAATACAATAAAAAGGAAGAGGAAAGGGGGTACCTCAGTTGAATGAGAAACTGTTAGAACAGGGAGAAAAGTATGAAAAAAGCAGAAAACACTGGAAGCGCTGGCAGAAGCTGGTAGGTGCTCTGGCATGTATCGTGGTTTTCTGCACTACATATGCCCTGATCCTGCCTGCAATAACGATGGAAAGAACTGCATATTGCGGATATGAAGAACATACACACGGAGAAGAGTGTTATACAAAAGAATTGATCTGTGGTTATCCGGAGAATCCGGCGGCTCAGTCAACTGTCGCTCATCAACATACAGATGCGTGTTATACAGAGGAAAAGGACCTGATCTGTGGAAAAGAAGAGTCGGAAGGTCATACTCACACAGATGAATGCAAGTATACAGAGCAGGTTCTGATCTGTAATGTTCCTGAGAGCGAAGGTCATACACATAGTGACAGCTGTTATAATGAAGCAGGAGAGCTGATCTGCGGAAAAGAAGAATCGGAAGGTCATATCCATACGGATTCTTGCTATGAGACAAGGGTAACGTATGTCTGTGGAAAAGAAGAATCGGAAGGCCATACCCATACAAATGCCTGCTATGAGACGAAAAAAGTGCTGACCTGCGGTCAGGAAGAAACCTCCGGGCAGACCAGCAGCAATACGCATGTACATACCGATGCATGTTATAAAAAAGTACTGACCTGCGAAAAAGAAGAACATACCCATACATTAATCTGTTATTCGAATCCGAATGCGGATGTGGAGACCGCAGAGATATGGGAAAGAACAATTCCGACAGAATTGTCAGGTATATGGGCGGATGATGTGCTGGCTGTAGCAAAGAGTCAGCTGGGTTATAGAGAAAGTACGGATAATTACATAGTGGAAGAAGATGGCACCACCATGAAAGGATACACCCGCTACGGTGCGTGGTATGGAGATTCTTACGGTGACTGGTGTGCCATGTTCGTATCTTTCTGCCTGAACTACGCAGAGGTTCCGAGAAATGAAGTACCCATAGACTGTAATTGTCAGAACTGGATACAGACTCTGTCAGACTGGGGAATGTATTTCGATGCTTCTTCAGACTATCAGCCCGAACCGGGAGATCTTATTTTCTTCAGCATCAAGAAGAACGGAACATCCGATCACGTAGGACTGGTGGCGGAAGTAAATGAATATACGATCAAAACAATCGAAGGAAACTCCGGCAATCAGGTAGAATACAATACGTATGAAATCAATGACGAACGGATACTGGGATATGGAGAACTGCCGGAGAATCCGGAAGCAGAAAGTGAAGCAGCCATTGAAAATGCAGTAATGTTGCTGAATGATGAAGGGGATGGCGATACAGATCCTGATGGCTTAGGTGGATCGACTATATATAATGATAATATGCTGCCGATGACCAGGCTTTCCGGGAATGAAACCGAATATGATCCGATCACAGATCTTTTCACGACAAAAGTACGCATAGACTTTCAGTTTAATACAGGAACTGGTCTACCGACAGCGGGTGTTGCTTACACTTATACTTATCCCAAGGGTATTGTAGTTCCAGATGATATTGTGAACAAAGGTGCACAGAATCTCTATGATAGAGATAAAATGGCGGGTACGTATCAGTTTATTAAAAATGCGGATGGTACTTACTCCGTTCAGGTTATATTTAATGAGAATTATATTAGTGAAGCTGGTGACACTGTGACCGGTTATGTCCAGTTTGAGGGCAGTTTTGGAAAAGAGGATATAAACGAAAAAGGAGAAATCGTTGTCGGAGCGGATGATGCTATTGTTTTAGTTCCGGGGAAAGAGATTACCTATCCTAAAGACGAGACCGAAAGTTATAACATAGATGTCAGTAAGTCGGGCAGCTGGGTGCAGGACGGAGATAAACTGGTCTATACGGTTTATGTTCGTACTACCAAGGGAACTCCGGATCCTATAAACTTCACAGACGCCATTACAGTGCCGGATGGACTGACACTGGGAGATCCTACCGTAACAATTGAAAAAGGAACGGCATACTATTACTATGCTGATTGGGATAAAACGTGGAAACCTACAGATAATAATAATTGGAATGAAGTGAGCGACATTACGTCCAATTATAATAATGGAAAACTGGAAATTAGTTTACCAAAACTGTCAGCAGAGGAAACGAAGGATAGTAACAATTCAGATTGTATTATAGGAGATGTTTATAAGATTACATATACTTATCCTATTTCTGATCAGACGGTATCTAGCGTATCGCCAAAGAATGAAGTTACTGTAAGCGCTGAGGATATAACTAAAGGGCAGACTATCACGGATACAGCGGAAACCACGGTAGTTATTAATAAGGACTTTAGCTATACGTTGTCCAAGAGTGGTGTAGTGTCTTCTGACAAGCCGGGATACATTAAGTGGACGGTTACTGTCAACAACAATGAAGTGGATATCGCTGGAGCTAAACTGACTGATGAGATGTTGGGTCTGATGGTAGATACAGCCAAAGATATTGTGATTTATCCTACTGAAGGTGCGACCGTAACCAAAGACGAAAACAATAAGATTACCGATATCACCTTTAATGTGATAGAGAACGATGTCAATAAGAATAAGTACACCATCACCTATTATACCCCGGTGGAAGAAAGCTGGGATGGCACTACTGTAACGAACAAGGCGACTTTTGATCCTACACCGGATGGAACTGGTGATGAGAAAGAAGCTACCGCATCCGTAACGGTGAGTGGTGTTCAGTTGAATAAATGGGGACAGTTTAATGGTGCAACGAATAAGATCGACTGGACGATTACCGTTAATTCTGGAAAACTGGATATTGCCGGGGCTACTTTGACGGACGATATGTTCGCAGCCTTATCAGAGAATGATTTTACCATTGAACCGTCTACTGGATATTTTTTCAAAAAAGATGCTGATGAGAAAATTACAGGTATTACTTTTGCAGAGGTAGAGGATGGAAAAAATACCCAGTGTTATACTATAAAGTATTCTACCGAAGTGAATGAGAATGATGACTGTACTACCAGTCCGGTTACTAATAGAGCAACACTGTCACCGGGCGAGGGAAAGGAAGGAAAACCTATCGGTTCAGAAGCCACTGTTAAACCGGATGAGGTGCAGTTGACAAAGAGTGGAAGTTACAACACTCGGGATAAAAAGATTAGTTGGACTGTCACTGTCAATGCAAGCAAGTTGAATATCGCAAATGCGGTGTTAACGGATGAGATGTTCAGTCAGTTGACTGCAAATGACATTACGATTTGGAAAAACGGAGGGGAGACTCCCGATTCCTCTGAATACACCGTCGTTGTGGATGAGAATGATAAGATTACCCGTATCACTTTTCATGCAATCGGGGATACTGGTGTGAATACAAATCAGTATACAATTACTTACTATACTGACGAGCCACAGGAGTGGAATGATAAGACCGTTCACAACGAGGCTAAATTGACTCTGGATGGTAAAGAAATTCCCGGTACAGCGGATGTTACGGTACTCGGGGACGGTTCAGTTGCAAAAAGTGCCGGTACCGCTGAAATATCCGAGGATGGTACTACCATGACAATCCCTTGGACGGTCACATTGACGATTCCTAAGGGTGGTTTGCCTGCAGGAACCACCATAGTGGATGATGTTACTAAGAATGAGTGGGGAGGAACTAATACTAACCAGTGGATGACTCGCAGCCAGATTACTACTTGGGCAACTAATCTGACATGGACGGGTGCTGACGGAAATCCGGTAGGCGGAACCAATACTTATAATCCACCACCGGAGCAGGTCACTTTCCTGGCTTCTAATGGCAATACTTATACATATAAACAGATTAGTGAATATAAAGATCCTGCAGGAGAGGGAGAAGTAAATTATGAAGCACTGACCTATACCTTATTTACGATTCACTTTCCTGAGGGACTGGTTCCTCCGGAGGGTGCTACAAAGCTGACATTCACTTATTCTACCACGGTGGATTTGACGAAGACTAGCAACGGTTGGAATAAATTTTATAATGACATCCAGGTGGGCGGCAAGGAGTCCAGTGCCGATTATACTTACTATAAACCTTATGTGGTAAAGACCGATGGTAATGGCAATACTGATAAGACGACAGTCAGTAATGAAGGAACCCTAACCTGGAAGGTCAAGGCAACAGTAGGAGAAGGAAACAAAAAGCTGACATTGATTGATACCTTGCCGGAAGGTGTGACTTTGGAGAGTTTACAGCTCACCGGCTGGGGCAATCTGAATATGGAACTGACAGTGGATGGTAAGACTATTTCCGGCACTGACAGTACAAATCAGTATAACGTCAGAGGTACATACGAGAAAAAGGTTATCACTTTGGAAATTGCACCTCAGACGGAGGGAAATTCGATTCAGACCGGTTCAGAATTTACACTTACTGTTAACTGTAAGGTCATTGATGCGGAGAACCAGACAGAAAGCAAAACCTTGACTAATACGGCAAAGATGGAGTTGGATGGCGGAGAAATTGGCTCTTCCAGCCAGACGCAGGAGTGGACATACAAAAAGGAAGAGGTAGTAACTAAGGTTGTAGATAAATCCGGTGATTGGGATAACACAAATAGAATTATGAATTATACTGTTATCCTCAACAAGGAGGGGAAGAATTTACTAGAAAATTCGGACACTTTGACCTTAGTAGATATTCTGAGTTATTATAAGGCGGTGAATTTACAGTGGCCATTCTCTGGTACTTACAGTATAGATGCTTCTCTGATTCAGAGTAGTGTGAAATTGTATAAGGCAGTTTGGAATGAGGAACAGGGGGAATGGATAGCTGGGGAAGCTGTTAATGATTGGAGCTGGACATACGAGGCCAAAACTGGTGAGCATGATTGGGATAAGAATAACGCTACCAACACCATCACTGCTACGGGTATTCCGGATGGCACACCATTGATGCTTCAGTACTCCTATCGGATTACCTCTAACGTACCAGATGAGCAAGATGGGAAAAATGTCTATTTTGATTTAAAATTTGAGAATAAAGCTACTTTGGAAGGAACAAGCCATTCGGGAGAAAGCTCCAGTAGTAACACTAAATGGGAACATTCCAGTGACTCTGCCGGTGTAACTACGGATAAGAGCTACACATTTTATAAGGTGGAAGCAGGAAACTATAATGTCAGCCTTTCGGGTGCTACGTTCAGTGTATATCAGTATGATACAAGTACCGGTGAATACGGTGGAGAACCTGTTAAGACTTATTCCACAAACGACGCTGGATCGTTCCAAATCACTCGCCAGGAAAAGGATGCCAGTGGAAATGTGACATTTACCTACGATACGAATACCTTATATAAAGTGACAGAGACAGCTCCGCCTAAGGGGTATAAATTACCGGATGAGGTAGAGACATTCTATTTTTATTTTAGTAGTACAGAAGATACTGATCATACTTTGCCAGTCAATCGCCCCAGTGATGCAGTGGATCTTTCGAACGAAGCTAAAACGGTGTATGTGGAGAATATCAAGAATACTACTGAAATCACAGTGGAGAAGAAGTGGAAGGATAGTCATGGAAATAATGTGATTCATAATGACGGTTCGGTTACTGTTAATCTTTATCAGAAAATAAGTCAGGGTGGAAGTTCGAGTGGTGGAACTGGTGTGAATGCAAATATTACGATCAATGTAACAAAATCTCAATGGTCAAGTGATTCTGCATGTGAACAGGAGAAAACCATCATCTGTAGAACCGGGACTAAATTTACACTAACAGTAAGGACTTGGGGAACGCCGGTAATTTATATTAACGGTGAAACCATAAATAGTGATTCTGCTGAAGGAAGCGATCCTGCTGTGTATACTTATTCCTATACGGTGAGTGGTGATACTACAATAAGTGGTTATACAGATAATACTAATAACGGAGCATTTACTTATTCATATTTTGAACCTACTGCTCCTACTGACATTGGCGATAGTGATGAAGATGCCCCAGATGTATCCGAAGGTTTCTTATTGGACACCATCACTCTCGACAGTAGCAACAATTGGAATTATACTTTCACTGACTTACCTTTAACTGGTACAGACAAGGATGGTAATACCGTCAACTACTATTATTATGTTGAAGAGATTACCATACCGAATTATGACACCAGTTATGAGAATAACGGTGGTATTCAGTCCGGTACCATCACTGTGAAAAATAAAGCTAAAGATAACCCGGAATTTGCACTTCCGGAGACCGGCGGTCATGGCACGCTAAGATATATCATGGGAGGAATCCTGCTTATGCTGGCTTCTGTCCTTCTGTATATAAGAAAATTCTTAAAGGAGGGTAGAAGAAAGCATATTTAAAAGATACTTAGGATGAATTTATCCTAATAATAATTGTTTCATAAATTATAAAGGGAGGAAAAGAGATGAAACGAATGAAAAAACTTGCCAGCTTATTGTTGGCGATGGTCATGGTATTGAGCATGACTATAACTGCATTTGCAGAAGGAACAACTTATAGCATTACAATTAATAACAGTGCAGAAGGTCATACCTACGAGGCGTATCAGATTTTCACCGGTGATCTGTCAGGAACTACCCTGTCTAATATCGTCTGGGGTTCTGGCGTAAGCGAAGCCGGTAAAACTGCTTTGGGTGATGCTGCTGCAAAGGCAGAAACTTTGAAAACAGAAGCTGACGCAAAAGCGTTTGCCAAAGCGGTGGCGCCTTATTTGACTACAGTTGCTGGTTCTGCTAATACAGTAACGGATGGAAAATATGTTATTTCAGGACTGGCCGCAGGCTATTATCTTGTTAAGGATCAGGATGGTTCTTTGACGGGTGATAACGATTCTTATACCGAATATATTGTCAAAGTGGTTTCAAATACTACTGCTACGCCTAAGTCTGATGTGCCGACAGTTCAGAAAAAAGTAAAAGATATTAATGACTCCACTGATGATGATATGACAGACTGGCAGGATTCTGCCGATCATGATATCGGTGATTCTGTACCTTTCCAGCTGAAAGCTACGTTGGCAGACAATGTTTCTTCTTATACAACATATAAAGTTGTATTCCACGATACGCAGTCAAAAGGTTTGACTTATAATAACGATGCAAAGGTTTATATTGATGGTAAGGAGACAAATGGATTTACCGTTACCTCTACCGTGAATGCAGACGGAACCACTACTTTGACAGTTTCCTGTGATGATGTAAAAGCTCTGGGTGCCAAAAATAGTTCTGTGATTACAGTAGAATATACAGCTACTTTGAATGAAAATGCTGTACTTGGTTCTGCCGGTAACCCGAATGAAGTTTATCTGGAATATTCTAATAATCCAAATAAATCGGAAGAGGGTAATAACGAAACAGGCAATACACCAAAAGATGTTGTAATTGTATTTACATATAAAACAATTATAAACAAGATTACAAAGAATTCAGATTATGATTCCGAAGTAGAAGGTTCTAAAGAATATATTCCATTGACTGGTGCAGAATTTACACTGGAAAAATACAACAAGGAAACTGATCAATGGGATGTAATCACTGTAGTTAAAAATGATGAGGGAACGACTTTCACATTCTCAGGTTTGGATGATGGTAATTATAGATTGACAGAGACAAAAACTCCTGCAGGCTATAACTCAATTGATCCTATCGAATTTACCGTTACAGCAGAGCATGATGTTCAATCTGACAATCCGGCCTTAACTTCTCTCAGCGGAAATGTTACTACAGGTGAACTTACATTTACTTCGAATACATCAGAAGGAAGTCTGAGTGCTGATGTTGTTAACAAGGCAGGTTCAACCCTTCCGGAAACCGGTGGTATGGGTACCACAATCTTCTACGTGATTGGTGCGATTCTGGTTATCGGAGCAGGTGTTGTATTGATCACCAGAAAGCGTATGAGTGCAAGCAAATAATCATCAGTTTGTGAAACACCATAATAAAAATCCGTGAATCGTCAGATTCCGGGATAAGAAGTTACCTCGGATACCTGAGGGCTGTACGAAACCTTGTGTTCGTGCAGCCCCCGGTATCGGTGGTTTTCTTCTATGAAAGGATAGAACAGCAAGGAGAGACTTATGAAATGGATTAAAAAAAATCTTTCATCAATTATATTGGTTTTGATTTTTATCATAGGGTTGTCCTTACTGCTGTATCCCAGTTTCAGTGATTACTGGAATTCTTTCCATCAAAGTCGTGCCATCGCCAGTTATGCCCAGACGGTGACCACGATCGATGATGATCAGTATGAAAAGATGTGGGCACAAGCCCAGGAGTATAATACTACATTGGCAAAGAAACAGAATCGCTGGGTTCTGTCTGAGGAGGAATATGAAGAATACGAAAGCCTGCTGAATATAGGCGGAACCGGCATTATCGGATATATAGAAATCCCGAATATCAAGGTGTCTCTGCCGATTTATCATGGAGTGGATGAAGCTGTGCTGCAGATTGCAGTGGGGCATATCGAAGGAAGTTCTCTTCCAGTAGGAGGAGAAGGAACCCACTGTGTGATCTCCGGGCATCGGGGACTTCCTTCTGCCAAGTTGTTTACCAATCTTGATGAGATGGAAGAAGGGGATCTTTTCATGATGCGTGTATTGGACGAGACACTGACCTATGAAGTGGATCAGATTCGTATCGTGGAACCGGAAGATCTGTCGGCATTGGATATAGAAGAAGGAAAAGATCTGTGCACGCTGGTAACCTGTACCCCTTATGGAATCAATAGTCATCGCCTTCTGGTACGGGGGCACAGAGTGGAAAATCTGGAAAGTGCAAGCTCGATTCGAGTGACTGCAGACGCTATGCAGATCGATCCGGTGATGGTAGCACCGGTGATTGCAGTACCCATTTTATTGATTTTGCTGATATGGCTGTTGGTACATTATCGGAAACGCAGATAATAAACGTCATATATTGGACAAGGAGGAGAAAAAGTGAAAGGAAAGATAAAAAAAGAATTGCAAAGGATTGGCAGGCTTCTCGCATTTTGTCTTATGGCACTGCTGTTGCCTGTGCAGGTAATGGCATCTCAGGGTACGCCGGAGACAGCGGTTACCAGTCTGACCATTCATTATAAATACGGACAAGCCACATTTACCTTTTATAAAGTGGCAGATTTCTCCGAGACCGGTATATTTCAGGTGATAGAACCATTTGCCGGATATAAAGAAACCGTTACGGATCTGGACCGGCTGGAGGAGCTGAATGCGGAAGAGTGGAGAGCTCTGGCTATCACACTGGATAGCTGCGTGAGCAGCGATAATTCCATAAAACAGATCTATCAGGGACAGACAGATGAAGCTGGTACGATGGTATGGAATAATCTGGAAAAAGGGCTGTACCTGATCGTGGGAGAAATGTCACAGGATGAGCAAAAGATCTATAAGCCGACTCCCACACTGGTGACGGTTCCCGGTCGGGATGCACAGGGTGCATGGAATTTGCAGGTAGTTGTGGAGCATGATAAAGCAGAGGTGCAAGAAATCCCGGAAGCAACACAGGAGTATAATGTACTGAAAGTCTGGAAAGATACCGGATATGAGAAAAAACGTCCGGAAGAGATAGAAGTTACACTGTTGAAGGATGGAGCTGTCTATGATAAGGTAATACTGAATAAAGAAAATAACTGGGAATATTGTTGGGAAGACCTGGAAGCGGGCCATGAATGGAAAGTGGATGAGGTAACTGTTCCCGCCGGTTATAAGAAAAGTATAGAAAAAAATTGTCAGCAATATGTGATCACCAATACGTATCAGACACCGAAGACGCCCTCTTCCCCCACGAACTCTGCTTCTTCGGGAGGCGGAGGAAGCAGCAAGCTTCCTCAGACAGGTCAGTTGTGGTGGCCGGTACCGCTTCTGGCAGTGTTGGGTATCGCAGCTTTTATGATTGGATGGGTACGGAGAAAAACAGATAAAGGATAACAGATTTATAGACGGAGAGAAATAGAATGCAGCATAAGAGACAATACCGTCGTTCAAAGAAAAAAGGCACAATCTGGATGACCGGAGGGCTGTTGCTGTTGGCAGCGGCCCTTTTTTTGACTGCCTGGAATCTGTACGAGGGAGAGCAGGCAGGCGACGCTTCGGACGAAGTGGTAGAACGTCTGACAGATGAGATAGAAACAAGAAAACAGGATGAACACAAAGAACAGAAAGGGCAGCAGGATACGAACAAAGAGAAGAATATTTTGAGCGTGGAAGAAATCCCGGATTATGTACTGTATCCGGAAAAAGAGATGCCGGAGATTGAGATTGACGGGAACCGCTATATTGGAATCCTGCAGGTTCCGGCATTGGATCTGCAGCTTCCGGTGATGGCAGGTGAATGGACCTACCCCAAACTGCGTATTGCCCCCTGTCGTTACTCAGGTTCTGTTTATCAGGATAATCTGGTGGTGGCAGCACATAATTATACAAGACACTTTGGAAATCTACGTGGACTTCCTGTAGGGACAGAGATTTCCTTTACAGATGCGGACGGTAATCTATTTGAATATGAAATTGCGTGGATCGAAACCCTTGGAAAATACGATGGAGAAGATATGGTCAGCGGAGATGACTGGGATCTGACCCTTTTTACCTGTGTATACAGCGGCAGACAACGCTATACCATACGGTGTGTAAGAAAGGATTCAGCCACATAAAATATCGTAAACCAATAACTTTTTTTGTGATTTTTATGGTACAACGCTATCACATCTGTTAAAATTACAGTATAGCAGAGATTCGTTTTCTGTATCTTACGCAGGCATATATTCGCCCATACAGGAGAAAGAAGGGGACAGTGAATAAAAACAATATCGGGACACCTTATGATGATGTGTTTCGGACATTGGTGAATGATTGTACCAGTCTGATGATTCCTGTTGTAAATGAAGTGTTTGGGGAACACTATACGGGAGCGGAGAAAGTCACAATTCTCCCGGGAGAACATTTCATTAAGCGGCAGGGTACAGATACAAAAGAGAAAATAACGGATTCCTGTTTTGAAATTCATGGAATAACAATAAAAAGATACCATATGGAATGTCAGAGTACAGCAGATCACAGTATGCTGATTCGGATGTTCGAGTATGATTCTCAAATAGCATTGGATAATGGAGAGGTCATCGGAAATTGTCTGACATTAACATTTCCCTGCTCTGCAGTGCTGTATTTGAGGCATACAAAGAATACACCGGATGTGATGACATTAGAGATAAAAACACCGGGAGGGGATATATCCTATGAGATACCGGTGTTAAAGACACAAAAATACACAATTGAGGAAATATTTGACAAGAGATTACTGTTTTTGATTCCGTTTTATATTTTCACGTATGAGAGCCACTTCTCTGAGTATGAGGAGAATGGAAAAAAGCTGAAAGAGCTGAGAAATGAATATGCGTTAATCAGGCAGCGTTTGGATGAACTGAGCCGTATAGGGCAGATCAGTGAATATGTGAAATGTACATTGGTAGATATGTCAAATAAAGTAATTGAGCAGCTTGCATCGAAGTATGCAAAAGTCAGGAAGGAAGTGACATCTGTAATGGGTGGAAAGATTCTGGAATATGAAGCAAAGACAATTCTGCAGCGTGGAATACAGGCTGGATTACAGGAGGGCCGTCAGGCTGGATTACAGGAGGGACGTTTGCAGAGCTATATTGAAATGGTAAAGGAAGGTTTTTTGCCTGTCAGTGAAGCGGCAAAGCGCCTGGATATGAAAGAAGAGGAACTGAAGAAGTATTTGGATACCTGAGAGATGGGTGAATCGTAAGTTGAAGTGACTGTATAAGATAGTACAGAGACGAATATCTGTGAAATAAATATGCAAAAGATAAAATTCTTCTGGAATTGCAATGTTGCATTTTTGCGCTTTTCATCTACAATTGCTGCACATATTTTCGAATTCCTGGGACATATTAAAGCTGAATACTTTAATGTGAAGCCAAGGAGGAAAAAATATGGCAGCAGATTTTAGCAGCAGTGAAACGAAAGACAATCTTATGCGGGCATTTGCAGGAGAGAGTCAGGCAAGAAACCGATATACTTTTGCGGCAGGAGAGGCGAAAAAGCAAAAAGAGCATACCATTGCGCAGGTGTTTTTGTATACAGCCGGTCAGGAAAAGGAACATGCAGAGATTTTTTATAAGCACCTGAAGAAAATGGCAGGAGAAAATATACATGTGGATGGAAAGTATCCGGTGGATCTGTCTGATGATTTGGAAGTACTTCTCCGCATGGCACAGCACAATGAATATGAAGAGCATGATGTGGTATACAAAAGTTTTGGTGATAAGGCAAAAGAGGAAGGATTTCCTGCAATCGCCAATTCATTCTACATGATTGCCGAGATTGAAAAATATCATGGAGATCGCTTCGGAAAATTCGCCAGTTGGCTGGCAGAGAAGAAACTGTATGTTTCCGATGTGAAACGGGGATGGATTTGCCTGGAATGTGGATATATCTATGAAGGAGAAAAAGTTCCATCCCAGTGTCCGGTGTGTGGAAAAGATCGGGGATACTTTGTCAGATTGGAACTTTCACCATTTGCATGAGAAACAAAATGCGGCACGGAAATCCCGTGCCGTTTTGTATTAGTAATAAGAGTAATTTTGTGCAGTAAACAATTTATCGACTTATACCCCTTCCTGTGCTATAATTAATTGGATTATAGACGACAGAAAGGGGTATTTTTGGTGAATAATACATCGAAGAATAAACCTGAAAAATATATATGTGCGGGCATTGTAGCCCATGTCGATGCAGGGAAGACTACGCTGTCGGAAAGTATACTGTACACCAGCGGAGCAATCAGAAAAATGGGAAGAGTGGATCATGGTGATGCATTTCTGGATACCTACAAATTGGAAAGAAGCAGAGGAATCACGATCTTTTCCAAGCAGGCGCTCTTTTCTCTGGGAGATACGCAGATCACACTTCTTGACACTCCCGGTCATGTGGATTTTTCCGCAGAGATGGAGCGTACGCTGCAGGTGTTGGATTATGCGATTTTGCTAATCAGCGGTGCAGATGGCGTTCAGGGGCATACGTTGACTCTATGGAAGTTATTGAAGAGATATCAGATACCCACATTCCTCTTTGTTAATAAAATGGATCAGCCGGGGACAGATGAAAAAGCACTGATGGAAGAATTGAAAAAAAGGCTGGACGGGAACTGTGTGGATTTTTCCGGGGACAGAGATACACAAGAGTGGCAGGAGCAGCTGGCTATGTGCGATGAGACCCTGCTGGAGAGCTATCTGGAGGAAGGGAGTGTAGAGGAGGGGGAGATTCCCCGTCTGATCAATGAGAGAAAATTATTTCCCTGCTTTTTTGGTTCGGCACTGAAGATGACCGGAGTACAGGAGTTTCTGCAGGGATTGGAAAAATATATAAAGATGCCGGAGTATCCCCAGGAATTTGGCGCAAAAGTATTTAAGATTGCCAGAGACAGTCAGGGAAATCGTCTCACGTATATGAAAATCACGGGCGGCAGCCTGAAAGTGAAGACGGTTCTGCGGGGGCAGAAGGATGGAGAAGACCGGGAGGAAAAAGCCGATCAGATTCGTATCTATTCCGGAGAAAAATATGAGATGGTAAATGGAGCTTCTGCAGGAATGGTATGCGCCGTAACAGGTCTTACCTTTACTTATCCCGGGCAGGGGCTGGGAAGAGAAGCTGCTTCCGATATGCCGCTGCTGGAGCCCGTATTGACTTATCAGATTCAGCTCCCGCCGGAATATGATGTGCATAAGATGCTTTTGAACCTGCGGCAGCTGGAGGAGGAAGAACCTCTTTTACATATTGTGTGGAATGAGGAATTGGGAGAGATTCATGCGCAGGTCATGGGAGAGGTTCAGATAGAAATTCTGAAAAGCCTGATTAAAGAACGATTTGGTGTCGTGGTGGATTTTGGCTCCGGGAATATTGTATATAAAGAAACCATCAAAACACCCGTGGAAGGTGTGGGACACTTTGAACCTCTGCGCCATTATGCGGAAGTACATCTTTTGCTGGAACCTGGTGAGCCGGGGAGTGGGATGCAGTTTTACACAGACTGCAGCGAGGATGAGCTGGATAAGAACTGGCAGCGGCTCATTTTGACCCATCTGGAAGAAAAAGAACATCGGGGAGTGCTTACCGGTTCCCCGATCACAGATATGAGAATTACATTGGCAGCAGGCCGTGCCCACCTGAAGCATACAGAGGGTGGAGATTTTCGACAGGCTACTTACCGTGCGGTACGACAGGGACTGAGGAAAGCGGAAAGTGTGCTGCTGGAGCCCTATTATGATTTTCGGCTGGAAGTACCGGCGGATATGATAGGACGGGGAATGGCGGATATCCAGAGGATGTGCGGAGAATTTCAGCCGCCGCAGATAGAAGGAGAGACAGCCGTATTGACCGGGTTTGCGCCTGTAATTACGATGAGAGATTACCAGAACGAAGTGATCTCTTATACCAGAGGTATGGGGCGTTTGTTCTGTACACTGAAAGGATATTTCCCCTGTCATAATCAGGAAGAAGTGGTACAGGCATTTTGTTATGATCCCGAAGCGGATTTGGAAAATCCCACAGGGTCTGTGTTTTGCGCCCATGGTGCCGGTTTTGTAGTGAACTGGGATCAGGTAGAGGAGTATATGCATGTGGAGAGCGGTCTTCTTCTGGAACCGGTGGAAAGACAGCCGGAGCCGGTGGAGGTCAGAAAGAAAACCTGGAAAGAAGAAAGAGATGCTTATCAGGCGACAGAAAAAGAGCTGGAAGAAATCTTTACCCGAACATACGGTCCGATCAGATCCCGGGTGGGTGAGGAGAATCTGCCCCGAAGGTCTGTGAAAGGCTGGAAACGAAGCCATGCCCGCATGGATAATACAAGTTCCTCTTATGTGGGTCGGACGAAAAACCGGAATACACCACCGGAAAAAGAATACCTTCTGGTGGATGGTTATAATATAATATTTGCATGGGAGGATTTGAAAGACCTGGCAGATGCCAATATTGATGCGGCAAGAGATAAGCTTACAGATATGCTGTGCAATTATCAGGGATATAAAAAATGTACTTTGATTCTGGTGTTTGATGCCTACAAGGTGAAAGGAAATCCGGGAAGCGTACAGAAATATCACAATATCCATGTGGTCTATACAAAAGAAGCAGAGACAGCCGATCAGTATATCGAAAAGACGGTACACGAGATCGGAAGAAAAAATCATGTGACGGTGGCGACTTCGGACAGGCTGGAACAGGTGATCATTCTGGGGCAGGGCGGCACAAGAATGTCGGCCAGAGAACTCCGGGAGGATATGGAACTGGTTGCAGGTCAGATCCGTGAGGAGACCGGAAAAAGGCAGATGAGCGATAAAAATTATCTGTTTGACGGACTGGATCAGGATGCGGCAGAGTATATTGAAGCAGTACGTCTCGGGAAAAAGGAGACGGAACAATGAAGTTTTATATGGCACCGCTGGAGGAAGTGACGGGATACGTTTACCGGAATGCGTACCACGCATTTTTTCATCCCCTGGACAAGTATTTTGCCCCTTTTATCGCCGCAAAACCCAACAGGGGACGATTGTTTAACTATAAAGAGAAAAATGATATTTTGCCGGAGCATAACAGGGGACTTTTCCTTGTTCCCCAGATCCTTACAAATTCTGCAGATGATTTTATCCGGACAGCGAAAGGGCTGCAGGAATATGGTTATGAGGAAGTCAATCTGAATCTGGGCTGCCCTTCACGTCCCGTGGTGAATGGTGGAAGAGGTTCCGGATTTCTGGAGAAGAGGCTGGAACTGGATCATTTTCTGGAAGAAATATTTGAAAAGCTGGACATGAAGATATCGATCAAGACACGGCTTGGCAGATATGAGCCGGAAGAGATAGAAGCGCTGATGGAAATTTTTAGCCGGTATCCGCTGGAAGAGCTGATCATTCATCCTCGAATACAGACCGATTATTACCGGGGAAAACCGAGGCTTTCCGGATTTGAGTATGCGTATGAACACAAAAATCAGCCGCTGTGTTATAACGGTGACATTTTTCAAAAGGAAGATTATGTACGCATATCAGAAAAATTTCCCGGGATTCAGGCTGTGATGTTGGGCAGAGGAATTTTGGCAGATCCGGGTCTTGTGGGAAGAATCTTAGGTGAACCGGAGCCTTCCCCTGATGTCTGGAGGGCTTTTCTGGATAGACTGCATGATGATTTCTGTCGGGTATCGGTGAATGAAGAAAAGGCACTGTTTAAGTTAAAAGAAATCTGGTGCTATTTGCGTTATTCCTTTCCGGATTCGGATCTATGGGATAAAAGTATCAAAAGAGCGCAAAGTCTGAGAGAATATGAAAAAGCAATAGAGCATTTATCTTGGAAGGAGATAAGACTCTCACCTCCATAGGTGGTGAGTTGCGACAATTTAGTCTTGGTGGGAGTCCAATCTCCTTCCAGGATAAAGCCTCCGGCGGATTGCAGAGGTGCGCAGGTGTATCGTGTCATGCAAAGCATGACGCGCACCTCGCAGCAAGTACGCCGAGGCGTACTTGAAAAGAGGTGAGAAAATGGGAGAGCGTCTGACAAAGCAGGATGTGGAAAAAATAGAGAAAGAGATTGAGCACAGAAAGCTGGTGGTTCGTAAGGAAGCTATCGAAGCGGTAAAAGAAGCCCGGGCACAGGGAGATCTCAGTGAGAATTTTGAGTATTATGCCGCAAAAAGAGAAAAGAATCAGAATGAGAGCAGAATCCGTTATCTGGAAAGAATGCTGAAAAATGCGGAGGTAATCTCGGAGGAGTCGAAGGATGACGAAGTAGGGCTGAATAATACAGTCACACTTTATATCGAGGATGACGATGAGGAAGAGACGTATCGTCTGGTGACATCCATCAGGGGAAACTCGCTGGCAGGTCTCATTAGTACGGAATCACCCATCGGAAAGGCGATTCTGGGACATAAGGTAGGAGACAGAGTATATATAAAGGTGAATGATCAGTTCGGATACTATGTGGTGATCCGGGCGATTGAAAATACACAGAGCGAAGAGGATGATAAGATACGCAGCTTCTAGACTGTGAAAATAAAAAAAGGAGGGTTTTACAAATGCATCTGAGAGACAGAATTAAGAAAGGGATGTTATTTTACGAGCATGGGCATAAGGATCCGGTGGACATTCAGCAGGAGAAAGAACTGGAAGCCGAACGGAAACACTGTAAAGAGGTTATGTATGATTACAACAATACAAGACCGTGTGAGGAGGAAAAGCGGCTGATGATCCTGAAAGAAATTCTGGGTGAGTGCGGCGATCATGTGTATATTGAGACACCGCTGCATATGTCCTATGGAAGTCATGTACATCTGAAAGGAAGCTTTTATGCCAATTTTAATCTGGTGCTGGTGGATGATGGAGAGATTTATATTGGGGATGAAGTGATGATCGGACCCAATGTAACGTTGTGCACGACCGGACATCCGGTAGATCCGCAGTATCGAAAATGGGTTGCACATTATTCTCTTCCGATTCATATCGGTGACAATGTATGGATCGGCGCTCATTCAGTGATTCTTCCGGGCGTGACCATTGGAGACAACTCCGTGATCGGAGCAGGCAGTATCGTGACACGTGATATTCCTGCCAATGTGGTGGCAGTAGGTAATCCGTGCCGTGTGAAGCGGAAAATCAATGAACGTGATAAAGAATATTATTTCCGTGATCTGAAAGTGGATTTCCCATATACACTGCGGGAAGAATAAAGAAAGGCAGAGGATGAAGCCATGAGTGGAAAGTTTCGATTTGGTATTATGGGAGCGGGCAATATAGCAGAGGAATTTTGCGCCGCAGTAAAAGAACAGGGTGAGGGAGTCGTGGCTGCAATTGCCAGCCGCAGCATGGAACGTGCCTGGGCTTTTGCCGATAAACATGGAATCCCTAAAGCATATGGCAGCTATGAACAGATGCTGAAGGAAGAACCGCTGGATGGAGTGTATGTAGCGGTTACTACCAATGCACATTATAAGCTGGTAATGTTGTGTTTGGATCATAGGAAGCCGGTGTTGTGCGAAAAAGCTATGTGTGTAAACAGCCGGGATGCAGAAGAGATTTTCACACGCGCAAAGGAACTGGGCGTTTTTGTGATGGAGGGAATGTGGTCAAGATTTCTTCCGAAAATGCAGCAGGTGAAACAATGGCTTGCAGAGGAGAAAATAGGGAAAGTTTCATTGGTAACCTGTGGGATTGGCTTCAATGCACCGAAAGATGCAGCGAACAGATATTATAATCCAGAACTGGGCGGTGGTGCCACATACGATATTCTGGTGTATGGATATGATATTGTGACGTATTTCTTTGAACAGCCCCCGGTACAGTGTCTCTGCACTTCTGACTGGTCAGCTTCCGGCGTGGATCAGACAGATGTGGTGGTACTTAAATATCCTGGATGTATGGCACAGATCATCACAACGTTCCAGGGCGATATTCAGGAAGAGATGGTCTTTTATGGAGAGAAGGGAAGAATCGTCCTTCCTCATCCTCATTATGCTCCGGAATGCTGGCTGTATGTGGACGGAGAGGAACCATACTGCTATCAGGAGGATAAAGTGAAATATGGTTTTGCCTATGAGATCAGTGAAGTGATTCGTTGTGTGCGGGAAGGAAAAATCGAAAGTGACATTGCGCCGCATCGAATGACCATAGAAGCAAGCCGCCTGTATGATGAGATTTTGTCCCAGAAACCGGTTACTGATGGAAAGACAGAAAGGAGACTGCCATGAAACTGAAATTAACAAAACTGGAGAGAGCCTGGATAATGTATGATATTGGGAATTCCGCATTCGTTCTGCTGGTAGCAACGATTATTCCCATCTATTTTAATTATCTGGCTGATATGAAGAATATAAGTTCTTCCAATTATCTGGCATACTGGGGTTATGCTACCTCGGTTGCTACCCTGATTGTGGCAGTGATCGGTCCGATTTTCGGGACTGTTGCAGATACAAAAAATATGAAGAAAAAAATATTTATGGCATGTCTTATGGTCGGTACGATAAGCTGTGCAGTACTGGGACTGATTACTCACTGGCTGGTATTTCTTGTGATCTTTGTAATCGCCAAAGTCGGATTTTCTTCCAGCCTCGTATTTTATGATGCCATGCTGACGGATGTGACGACAGAGGAACGGATGGATGATGTGTCTTCTCAGGGATATGCCTGGGGATATATCGGAAGCTGTATTCCGTTTATTATTGGTCTTTGTCTCGTTTTGTTTGGAGATAAGGTCGGACTTTCCATGCAGATGTCTATGGCGATCACATTTTTGATCACGGCAGTCTGGTGGTTTGCGATCACACTGCCGCTTTTGGAGCAATATAAACAGACTCATTATGTGGAAAATCAGGGGGAGATTATCCGGAAGAGCTTTGGACGTCTCTGGAATTCCCTGAAAGAAATGAAAAAAGAAAAGCATATTTTTATGTTTTTACTTGCTTTCTTCTTTTATATTGATGGTGTGTATACCATTATTGATATGGCTACAGCATATGGAGAATCTTTGGGACTGGACAGTACCGGCCTTCTGCTGGCTTTGTTGGTGACTCAGATTGTGGCATTTCCATTCTGTCTGATTTTTGGGACACTGGCAAAAAAAATATCAGGCTCAACATTGATTACGGTATGTATTGTGGCATATTTCCTTATTGTCCTGTATGCGATCCAGCTGGATAAGCAGTATGAATTCTGGATTTTAGCAGTCTGTGTCGGTATGTTCCAGGGAGGCATTCAGGCGCTTTCCCGTTCGTATTTTGCAAAGATTATTCCGCCTGAAAGATCCGGTGAGTATTTTGGTCTTCTGGATATCTGCGGAAAAGGAGCTTCATTTTTGGGAACCACATTGGTAAGCGTGGTAAGCCAGGTAACCGGTAAGGTAAATATTGGCGTGGGTGCCATCGCAGTTATTTTTGTGATTGGCTTCGTATTGTTCCGAAAAGCTGTGGCACTGAATCCGGGAAAATAAAAGAAAATGCATAAAACATGTTCGAAAATTTATTGAATTCTGTCAGGGATGATGCTACACTTATATTTACAGGAGAAGTTCCTGCTGAAAGAATAGGTTCAATTTCTTAAGGAGGGTGTAAAAGATGAGAATTTTAGTAACAGGCGGTGCAGGCTATATCGGAAGCCACACATGTGTGGAATTGCTGAATGCAGGATATGACGTAGTGGTTGTGGATAATCTGTACAATGCCAGCGAAAAAGCTTTGGATCGTGTAGAAGAGATTACAGGAAAGAAAGTAACGTTCTACAATGCAGATATTCGTGATAAAGCGGCTATGGATGATATTTTCGGGAAAGAAAAGGTAGAAGCAGTCATTCATTTTGCCGGTTTGAAGGCAGTTGGTGAGTCTGTTGTAAAACCAGTAGAATATTATGAGAACAATATTGCCGGTACCCTGAATCTCGTAGACGCTATGAGAAAAAATGGAGTAAAAAACATTATCTTCAGTTCCTCCGCAACAGTTTACGGAGACCCGGCATTTATTCCGATTACAGAAGAGTGCCCGAAGGGAACATGTACCAATCCTTATGGATGGACAAAATGGATGTTGGAACAGATTCTTACAGATCTTCACACCTCTGATCCGGAGTGGAATGTGATCCTGCTTCGTTACTTCAATCCGATCGGTGCTCACAAGAGTGGTATGATTGGTGAAGATCCAAAAGGAATTCCGAACAATCTGCTTCCTTACATAGCACAGGTTGCAATCGGAAAACGGGAGTGCCTGGGTGTATTCGGTAATGATTATGATACTCCGGACGGAACCGGTGTTCGTGACTATATCCATGTAGTGGATCTGGCAGTCGGACATGTAAAAGCTGTGAAAAAGCTGGAAGACAAAGAAGGTGTCAGCGTATATAATCTGGGAACCGGACATGGCTATAGTGTAATGGAAGTGCTTCATGCATTCGAGAAAGCATGTGGTCATGAACTGAAATATGAGATCAAACCGAGAAGAGCAGGCGACATCGCTATGTGCTACTGTGATCCTACAAAAGCTAAGAATGAGCTGGGATGGGAAGCACAGTATGGTATCGAAGAAATGTGTCAGGATTCCTGGAGATGGCAGAGCCAGAACCCGGATGGATATGCTACAGAAAAGTAAAATATAAAGATCCTGTAGAAAGTCTATGTTTCAGGCATATGATTTTCTACAGGATCTTTTTTGTTCCCTTTCAGGACAACCTCATTTAGCTGACCATATGTTTATGAGTTATACGAAATGAAAGATGGCTTTAGTGTATAATTGACTTGTGTTCGTACTTTGGCTCGGATGTAAGCTGGATTCCCAGACGTTTAAACGTCCGTACATCTACCTGAGAAAGCATAACAGAAGTATGCACCTGGCATCCTTTCAGTTCCGGAAGCTGGTTCAGTGCCAGTTTAGCATCTTCACTGGAAGCTGCGCTGCTGGACAGTGCAATCAGTACTTCATCCGTATGAAGCCGCGGATTCTTGCTTCCCAGATAAGCTGTTTTCAGTGTCTGGATCGGTTCGATGGAAGCTGGGGATATCACATGGACTTTGTGGTCAATGCCTGCCAGTTCTTTCAGAGCATTCAAAAGTAAAGCAGCAGAAGCTCCAAGAAGATCGGAAGTTTTACCACAGATGATGCGCCCGTCTGGCAGTTCCATAGCTGCTGCGGGAGCACCTGTCTCTTTTGCCTTTTCCAGTGCAGGGGTAACTACTTTTCTGTCTGTGACAGTAATATGTGCCTGTTTCATCAGCAGTTCAATCTTGAATGCCTCTTCTTCTTTTCTTGAACCATCCACGAGACCGGCTTTTGCTTCGTAATAGCGGCGGATGATTTCCTGGCGGGATGCTTCCTTACAAACTTCATCATCTATGATACAGTTGCCTGCCATATTTACCCCCATGTCTGTAGGAGACTTATATGGGCATTCTCCGAAGATTTTCTCAAACATCGCTTCCAGTACCGGGAAAATTTCCACATCACGGTTATAATTGACTGTGGTTTCCCCATAAGCTTCCAGATGGAACGGATCGATCATATTGACATCATTCAGATCTGCAGTAGCAGCTTCATAAGCCAGATTTACCGGATGCTTCAGCGGTATATTCCAGATTGGGAAGGTTTCAAACTTGGCATATCCGGCACGAATTCCCCGTTTTTGTTCATGATAAAGCTGAGAAAGACAGGTTGCCATTTTTCCGCTTCCCGGACCCGGAGCAGTGATGACAACCAGAGGTCTGGTGGTTTTGATGTAATCATTTCTTCCGTATCCTTCATCGCTGACGATGAGAGGTACATTGTTCGGATAACCGTCTATAGAATAAAGAATATAAACCGGAATTCCCATCTTTTCCAGTTTTTTCTTAAACTGATCTGCGCTGTTCTGACCGGTATACTGTGTGATTGCTACGCTTCCCACATAAAGTCCCATACCGGTAAAAGCTTCCATAAGGCGCAGCACATCTGTATCATAAGTAATTCCCAGGTCACCGCGGATTTTATTTTTTTCAATATCGCCTGCACTGATGACGATGACAATCTCTGCCTGATCGGAAAGCTGCATCAACATCTGCAGTTTACTGTCGGGAGCAAACCCCGGAAGTACTCTGGAAGCGTGATAGTCATCAAATAATTTTCCGCCAAATTCCAGATACAGTTTATTATCAAACTGATTGATCCGTTCCCGGATATGCTCAGACTGCATGGAAAGATATTTTTGATTATCAAATCCTATTTTCATTTAGCCTGTCCTCCTGTGTATTATTCAGTAAAAACTACAAAAATACGCTAATTAGTATACTACAAATGATTCCCTAATTGCTACTATAAATGTGAAAAAAATATGAAAAAATATATTTACCGAAGAGAAACAATGGAAAAGAGTTGATTTATCCGGGGGGAATCTTTATAATAATATAGAATTATAAGGAGGAGATTATGGATCAGAAACCAAATAATTATAATAATGGACCGAATGGAATCGGTCCGGGCGGAGGTAATGGCCCGGGCAGTCCGAAAAATAAATCATCTCTGCTGGTACTGCTCATTTGTATACTGGCAACTCTATTGATCTGGACACTGTTCAGCAATATCATGGAAGGTTCCACGTCTAAGGAAATTACCTATGATAAGTTTATTGAGATGTTGGATGAGGGCAAAGTTCAATCTGTAGAATTGCAGGATGGTATGCTGACGATCATCCCGAGAGAGCAAAAAGTGGAAGGAATTGAATTTCAGTATTCTACTGCGGCGATGGAAGACGGTACAGCTTTGATCGCCCGTCTGACGGAAGCTGAAGAAAAGAATGATCAGGATATCACATTTAATGAGATCAATGACCCGACAGGTTCCGTGATTTATACGATCATTACATTAATTGTTCCGTTTGTTATTCTTATTATACTCATGAATTGGCTGATGAAAAAGATGAGTGTTTTAAGTCAGGGAGGCGGAGTTGGAAAAAGCAAAGCGAAGGCTTATGTTCAGAAAGAGACCGGTGTGACTTTCAAAGATGTGGCAGGAGAAGATGAAGCAAAAGAATCCCTTCAGGAAGTGGTTGACTTTCTTCACAATCCGGCGAAGTATACGCAGATCGGTGCGAAGCTTCCGAAAGGTGCACTTTTGGTAGGCCCTCCGGGAACCGGTAAAACCCTGCTGGCAAAAGCAGTGGCAGGAGAGGCACATGTGCCGTTCTTTTCACTGTCGGGATCTGATTTTGTTGAAATGTTTGTAGGTGTGGGTGCGTCCCGTGTCCGTGATCTTTTTGAAGAAGCAAAGAAAAATGCTCCCTGTATCATATTTATTGATGAGGTGGACGCCATCGGAAAAAGCCGTGACAGCCGCTACGGCGGAGGCAATGATGAGAGAGAACAGACTTTGAATCAGCTTCTTGCCGAGATGGATGGATTCGATTCTTCCAAAGGAATTTTGATTCTGGCGGCTACCAACCGTCCGGAGATACTGGATCCGGCACTTCTCCGTCCGGGACGTTTTGACAGAAGGATTATCGTGGAACGTCCCGATTTGAAAGGTCGTGTGAATATTCTGAAAGTCCATGCCAAGGATGTATCTTTGGATGAGACGGTAGATTTGGATGCTATAGCGCTGGCAACATCGGGAGCGGTAGGGTCCGATCTGGCAAATATGATCAATGAAGCAGCGATTCTTGCAGTCAAGAACGGGAGAAAAGCCGTTTCGCAGAAAGATCTTTATGAAGCGGTAGAAGTAGTTCTTGTAGGAAAAGAGAAGAAAGACCGTATCCTCAGTCAGGAAGAAAGACGTATTGTGTCTTATCATGAGGTTGGACATGCGTTGGTAAGTGCACTTCAGAAGGATGCGGAACCGGTGCAGAAGATCACTATCGTCCCAAGAACGATGGGAGCGCTGGGATACGTAATGCAGGTACCGGAAGAAGAGAAATATCTGAATACAAAAAGTGAATTGGAAGCCATGCTCGTGGGACTTTTGGCCGGTCGGGCTGCAGAGGAAATTGTATTTGGTAATGTTACCACAGGAGCTTCCAATGATATCGAGAAAGCAACCCAGGTCGCAAGAGCCATGATTACCCAGTATGGTATGTCTGAAAAGTTTGGACTTATGGGATTGGCTACGGTGGAAGACCAGTATCTGACAGGGCGAGCTACTTTAAACTGTGGTGATGCGACAGCGACGGAGATCGATCATGAGGTTATGATTATGTTGAAGGATTCCTATGAGCAGGCAAAAGTGATTTTGAATGAACACAGGAAAGCACTGGATCATATTGCAGGATTCCTGATCGAGAGAGAAACGATTACCGGAAAAGAATTTATGGAGATTCTCCGGGATGTAGAAAATGATAATAAGATGGAAGATGGCCTGTTGCAGTAGTAACGGCCATTTTTACTACCATAGTAAAGTCTTTTGGCTTTCCTATGGTAGTAAAACCCTCCGGGCAGAATCGCACTGCAGCGGAGAGAGATTATGTCGTCAAAAGCAACCCGCTGCAGGCGGAGAATCCTGCAAAGCAGGATTCTTTCTTGAAAAAAGGAGACAGATATGTTTGATATTCAGGAAGAACTGAAAAAACTTCCGGCGAAACCCGGAGTGTATATCATGCATGATGAAAAAGACACTATCATATACGTGGGAAAGGCGATCAGTCTGAAAAACAGAGTGCGTCAGTACTTTCAGAGCAGCAGGAATCTTGGGATAAAAAAAGAACAGATGGTACAGCAGATTGCCCGTTTTGAGTATATTATCACCGATTCTGAACTGGAGGCGCTGGTACTTGAATGTAATCTGATCAAAGAGCATCGGCCCAAATACAATACCATGCTGAAGGACGATAAAAGCTATCCTTTTGTCAAAGTGACGGTAAATGAAGAATATCCCCGAGTGCTTTTTGCGAGGCAGATGAAAAAGGATAAAAGTAAGTATTTTGGCCCTTACACCAGTGCCGGAGCAGTAAAAGATTCTCTGGAACTGATCCGGAAATTGTATCATGTGCGTACCTGTAACCGGAATCTGCCGAAAGATATCGGGAAAGAAAGACCTTGCCTATATTATCATATCAAGCAGTGCAAAGCACCATGTCAGGGATATGTCAGTAAAGAAGAATACCGCAGCCAGATTAATGGAGTGCTGGACTTTTTGAATGGAGATTATAAAAAGCTTCTGAAAGAGCTTGAAAAAAAGATGCTGCAGGCTTCGGAGGCACTTCGGTTCGAAGATGCCGCAGAATACCGTGATCTGATGCAGAATATAGAAAAAATAGGAGAAAGACAGAAGATTACAGGAAGTCAGGGTGAGGATAAAGATGTGATCGCCATGGCTGCTGATGAGGAAGATGCGGTAGTGCAGGTATTCTTTATTCGTGATGGAAAAATGATCGGCAGAGATCATTTTTATCTGAAGATAGCGGCGGATACCTCTTCAGACCAGGTACTTCTGAATTTTGTCAAACAGTTTTATGCGGGAACGCCATTTATTCCCAAAGAGCTTATGCTTCAGGAAGAAATTGAGGAGACGGAGGTCCTGGAAGAGTGGCTTACGAAGAAGCGGGGGCAGAAGGTGCATATTCGGGTTCCCAAAAAGGGTACAAAGGAAAAATTGGTGGAATTGGCTGCGAGAAATGCACAGATGGTATTGAGTCAGGACAGAGAGAAACTGAAAAGAGAAGAGGGAAGAACGATTGGCGCGATGAAAGAAATCTGCCAGCTTCTTGAGCTGGATGATATTTCCCGTGTGGAATCTTATGACATTTCCAATATCAGTGGATTTGAATCGGTTGGTTCTATGGTGGTCTATGAAAAAGGAAAGCCGAAAAGAAATGATTATCGTAAATTCAAGATCAAATCTGTGAAGGGACCGGATGATTATGCCAGCATGGAAGAGGTATTGACCCGCAGATTTCAGCGGGGGCTTCGTGAGCAGGGAGACAGTGAGGAAACAGGAGGATTCAGCCAGTTCCCGGATCTGATTCTGATGGACGGAGGAAAGGGTCAGGTGCATATTGCAGAAAAGGTTATGGAAAATATAGGAATATCGATTCCGGTCTGTGGTATGGTAAAGGATGATAATCACAGAACCAGAGGACTGTACTATCACGACAGAGAAATTCCCATCAACCATTCTTCGGAAGGATTTAAATTGATCACCAGAATACAGGATGAGGTGCATCGCTTTGCCATCGAATATCACCGACTGCTGCGAAGTAAAGGACAGGTCCATTCTGTTCTGGATGATATCGAAGGCATCGGACCTGCACGGAGAAAAGCTTTGATGAAGCAGTTCAAATCCATAGAAGCTATACGGGAAGCATCCGTGGAGGAATTAAAAAATGCCCCATCCATGAATATCCAGGCAGCGGAAAAAGTATATGAGTTTTTCCATTCCTGAATTATGTTTTATTGCAGTCACAAAAAGCATGTGGTAAAATAATAACAGAATGTTTTGGAAAAGGAGGCCAATTATGAAGGCTGTTAAACTGACAAAATTGGTTGAGGAACTGAACCTGAAAAATATGACATCGGAAGTAGATATGGACAATGTACGGATTACGGTTCCGGATATCAACCGTCCGGCTCTTCAGCTGACGGGATATTTTGAGCATTTTGCTTCAGAACGGGTACAGATTATCGGGTATGTGGAGTTTACATATTTGATGCATCTGGAACGGGAACAGAAAATATACTGTTTTGAACAGTTTATTTCAAAGAAAATACCATGCGTAATTTTTACCACAATGACAGAACCGGATGAAGATATGCTGAATCTGGGTATCAAGTACGGGGTGCCAATATTGGTGACAGAACGTACCACGTCTAATTTTATGGCGGAGATCATCCGTTGGCTGAATGTTCAGCTGGCACCATGTATTTCGATTCATGGCGTTCTGGTGGATGTATATGGTGAAGGCGTTCTGATCATGGGCGAGAGTGGTATCGGCAAAAGTGAAGCGGCTCTGGAACTGATCAAAAGAGGACATCGTCTGGTCAGCGATGATGTAGTGGAAATCAGTAAAGTGAGTGACGTGACACTGGTAGGTACGGCCCCGGATATTACCCGTCATTTTATTGAACTCAGAGGTATCGGCATTATCGACGTGAAGACTCTGTTTGGTGTAGAAAGTGTTAAGAATACCCAGTCCATTGATCTGGTGATCAAACTGGAAGAATGGGATCGGGATAAAGAGTATGATCGCCTGGGCTTAAAAGAAGAATATACAGAAATCCTTGGAAATAAAATCGTCTGCCATTCACTTCCTATTCGTCCGGGAAGAAATCTGGCGGTAATCGTAGAGTCAGCGGCTGTCAACCATCGTCAGAAGAAAATGGGTTACAACGCAGCTCAGGAGTTGTATAATCGTGTACAGGCAAATTTATCTAGAAAGAAGGAGGACTAAGAAGATGACATCATATTGCTTTGGAATTGATATTGGGGGAACTACAGTAAAATGCGGTCTGTTTCAGACCGATGGAGAACTCTGTGAAAAATGGGAGATCGTGACACGGACAGAGGAGAATGGAAAAGAAATCCTTCCGGATGTGGCAAAAGCGATTCTTGATAAAATGGCAGAAAAGCAGATTGGCAAAGATCAGGTCAGCGGTGTAGGTATAGGTGTACCGGGACCGGTAATCGGAGAGCGTGAAGTTGCAGTAGCCGTCAATCTTCATTGGGGTTATACGATGCTGGCTGATGAACTGGAGTCTCTTCTGGGAGGAATCCCGGTAAAAGTAGGAAATGATGCCAATGTAGCAGCCTTGGGAGAAATGTGGAAAGGTGGCGGAGAAGGCACGAAAAACCTGATTATGGCTACTTTGGGAACCGGCGTTGGCGGAGGCATTATTGTGGATGGTAAGATTATTACCGGTTCTCATGGTGCCGGCGGAGAGATTGGACATGCCTGTGTGGATCCGGAAGAGACAGAAAGCTGTAATTGCGGGAATAAAGGATGTCTGGAACAGATGGCATCCGCTACCGGAATCGTTCGTCTTGGCAATAAAATTCTGGCAGAATGTCAGGAAAATACAGTTCTGGAGAAAGATACATTAAGTGCCAAAACGATATTTGATGCATACAAAGAGGGAGATGCAGTTGCTGCAAAAATCGTAGACAAATTTGCCGGTTTTCTCGGAAATGCACTGGCAATCTTTGCATGTGTCGTGGATCCGGAAGTGATCGTTATCGGTGGCGGAGTTTCCAAGGCAGGTCAGCCGCTGATTGATGCTATCGAAAAGTATTTTCGTCGGGATGCATTTGTTACCTGCAAAGACACACCAATCGTACTGGCGAAACTGGATAACGATGCTGGAATCTTTGGAGCGGCAAAACTGGTTGTAGAAGAATAAGAACGGAATTGTAATTTGGCAAGGTGCCTATAGGATAAGCAAAATAATAGGGCTGTCGTTTGACAGCCCTATTATTTTAGTGTAATCATTACTACCCGATATCGAGATCAGGCACCAGGCTCAGATGCCGGAGTTGCAGTGCCGGGATCAGGTGCCGGTTCGGCAGTTTCGGTATCGGGATCTGTCGTGGTACCGTTGTCCGGTGTGGTTGTGCCTGTGTCCGGAGTTGTTCCGTCTCCGGTATTTTCTCCGGCAAGAGGATCTTCGGTAGGCTCCGGTGTGGGTTCCGGCGTCGGCGGAACGTAATGCTGTGTACAGCGAACGGTAGGAATTGTAGAAGTTTCAAAATATTCTGTTTTGGTGCTGCACCCAAGTCCTGCCAGAAGACCACTTTCCGCGCAAATAGTAGCCTGCTGGACATTAGCGGGAATCTCAAATTCGGCCCGGGGAAGATTTTCGTGGATTCTTGTCATCACTTTTGACCATAAAGTCTTATGAAAACTCTTGCAGTCATCCAGAAGATATTCATTTGTATCATAGCCTGCCCATACTCCGCAGGTATAGTAAGGAGTATAACCTACAAACCATACATCTCGTGTTGCTGATGTGGTACCGGTTTTACCGGCTACCGGCATATTGGACAACCGCAGTGCGGTACCTGTACCATTTCCGTCTTCCACAACACTTTGAAGGGCGCTTGTCAGAAGATAAGCGGTACTTTCTCTGAAGACCTGTGATGTCTCGGGTTCGTTTTCAAGAAGAATATTTCCGCTATGATCCAGAACTTTCGTATAAAAAATGGGTTTTGTATATGTTCCGCTGTTGGCAATTGCCGCATAAGCAGCAGTCAGTTCCAGGGTGGAGACACCTTGTGTGATACCACCGAGAGCGGTTGGCTCCAGGGCATCATTGTATATTTTACCATTTATTTCGATATGATCCGATACCTTTTCAAAGCCAAGCTGTTTGAGATAATTATAACCTACTCTTGGGGTAATATCACGGAAACACTGGATGGCTATTGTGTTACAGGAACGGACGATTGCTTCCCGGATGGTCATGGTACCCAGGTATCCACTGTATGCATTCTTGACCGGTCTGTTGGTGCTTTCGTAAGTGATAGCCTGATCCTGATACGTATCGGCCAGAGTAAGATTAAAATCGTTGATTGCCGGTCCGTACACAGCCAGAGGTTTAAAGGTAGAACCAGGCTGTCGGTAGGTATCGGTTGCACGATTCAGAGTCAGGCTGGCTGTTTTTTCGCCACGCCCTCCCACCAGAGCTTTTACGTAACCGGTATGTTGGTCGATGATTACCATAGAAGATTGTGGCTGAGGAGTAAACTCTGTACGCTCAGCAACAATCGTATCGCCTTCCCCGATAACAGCTGCTTTGTACTGATCGATATATCCCTGTGCTTCTTCCTCGGAATCAAAGAGCAGATCAAACTGGTCGTCCCCTTGATCTCTAAAATAGAGTTTCATCATCTCTCTGCTGTAATTCTGAGTGGTACCATCTGCCTTGGTCACAGTTAAAGCCCAGTCCAGACCAAGTTGGATAGTTGCAGGGAAATTTTCTTCGTTTTTATATTCTTCATCCAGAATGGCCTGAATCGTCGGATCCTGAGTTGTGTAGATCTGAAGACCTCCGCTGTAAAGAGCGGTCTGAGCCTGTACTTTTGTATAACCTTTCTGTTCCTGAAGATCATTGATGATCTGTGAAGTCAGTTCATCAATAAAATAGGAATACGGTTTTGAGGTCTGCTGGGTAGAATCATTTTCCTGAATCCTCTCATATACATTGTCAGCCAGTGCTTCATCGTGCTCTGCCTGAGTGATATAACCCTGTTCCAACATATTGTCCAGAACCTTTTTGCGTCTTTCTGCATTTTTTTCCGGGTGATTGATCGGGTTATATGAGTATGGATTTTGTGGAATTGCTGCCAGTACCGCACATTCGGATAAAGTCAACTGACTGCAGTCTTTGCCGAAATATCTCTGGGATGCAGCCTGTACACCATAAGTTCCTGCTGAAAAGTTAATAGTATTCAGATAATTTTCAAGAATGACACTTTTCGTATCCATGCCTTCTGCTGTCAAAGAAGCCTCCAACTGAAGGGCAAGGTATTGTTCCTGAATTTTTCTCCTAAAGCGTTCTATACTTCCTTCATTTGTCCAGTTGGTAAAAACGTTGTTTTTCAGAAGTTGCTGAGTCAGTGTGCTGGCGCCTTCATGAAAATGAAATCCACTTGCCACACCGTTGACAAAAGCTCTGAGGATTCCACGCACATCAATTCCGTTGTGCTCGTAAAAACGTTCGTCCTCAATTGCCACAATCGCATGCTGCATGTCCAGAGGAATTTTTTCAATGGATACCGACATACGGTTGGCTGTGGGAGCAGACAGCTTCTGGAGCATGTTCCCGTCAGCGTCGTATACAAAGGTTGCATTGCCAATGGGCATAATATTTACATCGGAAATATCCGGCGCATTGGCAATAATGGCACGGAAAGCACCGAAACCCATGCAGACAACAATCACGCATACGGCAACAAAGCTGAGAAACAATACCCGCAAAAAAGTAACTCCTGCCATATTACCCATACGGGAAGATGCGGAAGTCAGATTCCTGCGCTTCTTCTGCGTAGAGTTTTTTCCAAAATTCATTTAAGTACCTCCTTTATACTGCTCTATTATAGCAAATAACATTTTTTATTAAAAGCCCAAAATGAATGGTAAGAAAAAGTTTATAATTTCGCTTGCGTATGAGAAAGGAAATTCATATAATGGGGGCATGGAAAAGTCTGTTATAGTAAGGAGAATAACCATGTTGGAACGATATAAAACCGTTTATCAGGGAAAAACAGGAGAAATCGTTGAAAAAAAATCAAGATTTATCGCTACGGTACGCCTTGTGGAGACAGAAGAGGAAGCGTTGGCTTTTATTGAAGAAATGCGGAAAAAATATTGGAATGCCACACATAACTGTTTTGCTTATGTGATCGGAGAACATCGGGAGACAGTTCGCTGCAGCGATGACGGAGAACCGGGTGGAACAGCGGGAAAACCTATGTTGGATGTTCTTTTGGGAGAAGGAATGTATAATACAGCAGTGGTGGTAACCAGATATTTCGGCGGAACTTTGCTTGGAACAGGTGGTCTGGTCCGTGCATATTCAAAAGCGGTTCAGGAAGGACTTGCGCAAAGCAGAATTATTGAAAAACAGTATGGCGCGATTCTGGAGATTGAGACAGATTATAACGGGCTTGGAAAAATTCAGTATTTGATCGGGGAGAGAAAAATACCGGTACTGGATTCGGAATATACGGATAGAGTTCAGATTCGGATTATTCTTCCTGAGGCTGAAACGGAGAGATTTCGTGGGGAACTTACAGAGGCTACCAATGGTCGTGTAAAGACAGAAATCAAAGAAAAGTTATATTATGCGCTGTTGGACGGCCAGGTGCTTATGGGTGAAGAATTGAGAGGAGAATAAGACGAGTTAAAGGAAAGCGCGTGGAATTGATGAGTATTTACCCTTGCACCTTTTTCATCAGCATATTATAATATCCACTAAGTGGGCAGATTTTTGCTCAATTTATAACAGATAGAAAAGGAGAGATTTCCGTATGGCAAATCCAATCATTACAATTACAATGGAAAATGGAGACGTGATGAAAGCAGAATTATATCCTGAAATCGCGCCGAATACTGTGAATAACTTTATTAGCCTGGTAAAAAAAGGATTTTATGATGGAAAAATATTCCACAGAGTCATTCCGGGATTTATGATTCAGGGCGGATGTCCCGAAGGAACCGGCATGGGTGGTCCGGGTTACAGCATTAAAGGAGAGTTTGCTCAGAATGGATTTAAAAATGATCTGAAGCATACCCCGGGTGTTTTGTCTATGGCAAGAGCTATGCATCCGGATTCTGCGGGCAGTCAGTTCTTTATTATGCATAAAACCTCCCCTCATCTGGATGGCGCTTATGCAGCATTTGGAAAAGTGACAGAAGGACTGGATGTGATTGATAAGATTGCCAATGTTCCCACTGATTTTCGGGATAGACCGTTGGAAGAGCAGAAGATTGCTTCTGTCACGATTGACACTTTGGGTGTGGAATATCCGGAGCCGGAGACAGTATAAGCCGTATCATGGTTCAGCAGAAAATGTGAACAATAAGAGAACCCTCGTTGTTTTTGCGAAGAGTAAATACGACGAGGGTGTTTTAAAATGAACTTTCTGCGGTGTTCGGAAGAGATTGCGGCAAACAGATGAGTGTGATATACTAAACAGGCAAATGAATGATAAGAACAGGAGTATGAAACGTGAAAATACAATTTGATGTACAGATGACACGGCAGTTTATGTTTGATTTTCTATTTCAGCATACATACCGGACGTGGCGAGGGAAGTTCAGTCTTTTGGCGGGATTGGCGATGATTCCTCTTTGTATTCTGACCTGGAATCGTGTGGGAAGAATGTTCAGTCTTTGCTACATTTTCTTCGGGATTTTTTTCCTGATTCTCATGCCGCTCAGCTTGTGGCAGAAGGCAAATAAAACAGTCCGCTCCACACCGGTATACCGTTGTCCGTTTACTTATAAAGTGGACAAAACCGGGATTACGACGATTCAGAATGCGCAGACTGCCCATGCAAACTGGAAGCAGGTGGAAAAAGTAATCGAAAGCAACCTCTGCCTGTATGTATATATCAGTAAAGTGAATGCTTATGTGTGGCCGAAAGCGGCGATTGGGAAAAATTATAAAAAGTTACAGCAGCTTCTCATGGAAAATGTAGATCACAGAAAACTGCAAATCCGTCTTCCCAGACAGTGATTTATGAGCAAATGCAGAAAAAGAGGAGAATGATCGAATGGTAATTGAGACAAACAGCAATAAAGAAACATTTGCATTAGGGGAAAAACTGGGGCAGGCAGCCAAAGCCGGACAGATTTATACTCTGATCGGGGATCTGGGAGTAGGAAAAACTGTTTTTACACAAGGGATGGCCCGGGGGTTAGGAATTACAGAACCCATCAGCAGTCCTACATTTACTATTATACAGGAATATCAGGAAGGGCGTCTGCCATTTTACCATTTTGATGTCTATCGGATCGGTGATATTGAGGAGATGGAAGAAATTGGTTATGATGACTATTTTTTTGGTCAGGGCGTCTGTATGATCGAATGGGCGAATCTGATCGAGGAACTTCTTCCGGAACAGGTGATTCAGGTTAAGATTGAGAAAGATCTGGAAAAAGGATTTGATTATCGACGTATTACAATAACGGGATTGGAAGGAATGAAAGAAAAATGAAAATATTAGCATTGGATAGTTCAGGACTTGTGGCATCCGTGGCAGTTGCCGAAGATGATAATCTGCTGGCGGAGTATACCGTGAACTATAAAAAAACACATTCCCAGACGCTGCTTCCCATGTTGGATGAAATTGCCCGCATGATCGAACTGGATCTGGAGACGATAGATGCCATTGCGGTGGCAGCAGGACCAGGTTCTTTTACCGGTCTCAGGATCGGTTCTGCTACGGCAAAAGGTCTGGGACTTGCACTTAAGAAGCCGCTGATCGGTATTCCGACAGTGGAAGCACTTGCTTACAATCTGTATGATACACCTGGGCTTATATGTCCGATCATGGATGCCAGAAGAAATCAGGTATATACAGGAATTTATGAGTTTTGCAACCATGAAATGATAACAGTTAAACCACAAATTGCTATGGGAGTGGAAGAACTGACAGCAGAGCTGAATGAACAGGGAAAGGAAGTCACTTTCCTGGGAGATGGAGTTTCTGTATATAAAGATTTGATTTTGAGTAAAATACAGGTTCCATGTTCATTTGCCCCCGTACATCTGAATAAGCAACGTGCGGGAACGGTAGCAGCTTTGGGGGAAAAATATTATGCCGAAGGCAGAACAGAGACAGCCATGGAGCATCAGCCGGAATATCTGAGAGTATCTCAGGCTGAGAGAGAACGGGCAGAAAGAGAAGCGAAGAAAAATGGTACAAATTAGAGAAATGCAGCTGGATGATCTGGAAGAAGTTATGGAGATTGAAAATGATAATTTCTCCAAGCCATGGACAGAGACGGGTTTTTTCAGCTTTTTGATACGCAATGACACGCTGTTTCTGGTAGCAGAAAAAAACGAAAATATTTGTGGATATTGCGGAGTTGTGATGGTGACAGATGAAGGTGACATCACCAATGTAGCAGTGTCAAAACAATATCAGAATCAGGGGATTGGAGGAATGCTGGTTGATGAATTGATCCATAGGACGAAGGAAGCAGGAGTAACCCGACTTTTTCTTGAAGTTCGTGCATCAAACCAGCCGGCGATCCACTTATATCAGAAAAAGGGATTTGAACAAAACGGTATAAGAAAAAATTACTATGAGGCACCTGTAGAAGACGCATTGCTGATGATGCGTGGATAGAGAGATGCCATCCATTCCCAGTGGGAATGAAGAATAAAGTCTGATATGATAAAACCGGAACTTGAAATTGTGATACTGTGTTTATAAAGCTGCTTTGTAAAATGCGGTATTGTTAACTGAGAATTTCTGGAGAAAATGAGATGTACAAGGATGATAAAATCATAATAGCGGTATGCAACAAATGCGGACGGACATGGAACAGTGATGCAGATCTGGCAAAAGAAGGAGTCTGTACAGTGAAGATAGACTGGGGGTATTTTTCAAATAAAGACGGGGAAACGCATCAGTTCTGTTTGTGTGAAGAATGCTATGATGAGATGATTAAGAAATTTCGAATTCCGGTTCGTGTCAGTGAGAGAACAGAATTGTTGTAAATATGTGTAATTATGGAATTGATGAATAATTACCGTTCCGGATGAAAGGGAAAGACTATGTTGGATGTTTGTTTATTGGGAACCGGGGGAATGATGCCGCTGCCGCATCGTTTCCTCACTTCTTTAATGACCAGATACAATGGGAGCAGTCTTATGATTGACTGTGGTGAAGGAACACAGGTGGCTGTAAAATCAAAAGGATGGGGATTCAAGCCTATCGATGTGATCTGCTTTACTCATTATCATGCGGATCATATCAGTGGACTTCCTGGGATGCTCCTGACTATGGGAAATGCGGAGAGGACAGAGCCCCTCACATTGATCGGACCGAAAGGACTGGAAAAAGTAGTAAATTCTCTGCGCATGATCGCACCGGAACTGCCTTTTCCGATTCTTATGAAAGAAATAAATGGTCATGAAGAGACATTTCGGATAAAAGGGTATGAGATCACAGCATTTCGTGTAAATCACAATGTTTTATGTTATGGATACACAATTCAGATACATCGCGGAGGTAAATTTTCCGTTGAGCGTGCCCGTGCAAATGAAATTCCGATTTCCTACTGGAATCCACTGCAAAAAGGACAGACAATAAGGGATAATGGAAAAATATACACTCCGGATATGGTTATAGGGCCGGAAAGAAAAGGGTTGAAAGTGACATATTGTACAGATACCCGACCGACGACATCTCTTGTAGAACATGCGCTGCAGTCAGATTTACTGATTTGTGAGGGCATGTATGGAGAAACGGAGAAAGAGGCGAAAGCAAGAGAATATAAACATATGACAATGAAAGAAGCTGCCAAAATTGCCCGCAGTGCCGGTGTTCGGGAAATGTGGCTGACACATTTCAGCCCGTCTCTTGTACGACCGGATGAGTATATGAGCGAAATCAGAAAGATTTTCGGTGAAAGTTATGTGGGAAAAGACGGGAAATCTGTTGATTTGCTGTTTGAGGAGGATGAAAATGAGTGAAAAAGATGTATTGATTCTTGCGATTGAGAGTTCCTGTGATGAAACTGCGGCTTCTGTAGTAAAAAATGGTCGTACTATTTTATCAAATGTAATTTCATCTCAGATTGAGCTCCATAAGTTGTATGGAGGTGTGGTTCCTGAGATCGCTTCCAGAAAACATATTGAAAAAATCAATCAGGTAATTGAGGAGGCACTGAGTCAGGCCGACGTAACACTGGACGATCTGGACGCCATTGGTGTAACTTATGGTCCGGGACTGGTCGGTGCTCTTTTGGTGGGGGTTGCAGAAGCAAAAGCCATCAGTTATGCAAAAAAGCTCCCGTTGGTTGGTGTTCATCATATTGAAGGACACGTTTCAGCCAACTATATTGAACATCCGGATCTGGAACCGCCATTTATGTGTCTCATTGTATCCGGCGGTCATACCCATCTGGTGATAGTAAAAGATTACGGTGAATTTGAAATTCTTGGAAGAACCAGAGATGATGCTGCCGGAGAAGCTTTCGATAAAGTTGCCAGAGCAATTGGTCTGGGATATCCAGGTGGCCCTAAAATTGATAAGCTTTCCAAAGAAGGGAATCCGGATGCGATTGTATTTCCTAAGGCAAAGCTGGAAAGTGGTCCTTATGATTTCAGTTTCAGCGGGGTAAAATCTGCAGTGCTTAACCACATTAATCACTGTAAAATGCAGGGAGAGGAAATCTGTGAAGCTGATATTGCAGCTTCGTTCCAGAAAGCAGTAGTGGATACTTTGACAGAAAAAGCAGTAAAGGCAGCCAAAGAATATAAGATGGATAAAGTGGCGATAGCCGGAGGCGTGGCATCAAATGGAAGTCTTAGAGAAGCAATGAAGTGCGCCTGCGAAAAAGAGGGTATCCTTTTTTATTATCCCTCGCCTATTTTCTGTACAGACAATGCAGCTATGATTGGTGTAGCAGCTTATTATGAGTATAAAAAAGGCACCAGACATGGTTTGGATCTGAATGCAGTGCCGAATTTGAAACTCGGAGAACGCTGAAGGGGGCTCAGGAGATGAAGTGTACAGCTATAGTCCTGGCAGCGGGTCAGGGAAAAAGAATGCACAGTAAAGTTCAAAAACAGTATTTGGATATTCAGGGATTTCCTGTGTTATACTATTCATTAAAATGTTTTCAGGAATGTCCGTGGATTAATGATATTGTTCTTGTGACTGGCGCGAGTGAAACAGAATTTTGTCAAAAAGAAATTGTGGAGAAGTATAATTTTGGAAAAGTATCTGCGATAACTGTTGGGGGAAAAGAAAGATATCATTCTGTCTGGAATGGGTTGAAAGAATGTGTAGATACTGATTATGTGTTTATACATGATGGAGCCAGACCGTTCATTACTCGTGAAATATTGGAACGGGCGCTTGCATGTGTTCGGAAAAATAAAGCATGTGCAGCAGGTATGCCTTCCAAAGATACGGTAAAAATCGTAAATGAGAATGATGTTGTGGAGTCAACACCTGACAGGCGATATGTATGGAATGTACAGACACCTCAGGCTTTTTCATACCAACTTGTAAAAGAAGCGTATGAAAAGGCGTTGGATGGAGAATGTGTCGGGATTACAGATGATGCGATGGTGGTGGAAAAATATGGTGGACACGAAGTGACGCTATATAGAGGGGCCTATGAAAACATTAAAATCACAACACCGGAAGATTTAGGGGTGGCACAGGTGTTTGTATACAATATATAGGAAGAAATACATTTTTTTTCGCCTGACGATGTGATTTTAAATCAAATTTAAAGTGAGAAATGAAAAAAGGCTGAAGTGGAAATAAACTTTTCGCATCAGAGAAATTGAAAAAAGCTGAAAAAAGGTTGAAAAAAATGTAAATTTTGTATTGACACATGCGGAAATGAATGATAGAATACCAATTGTCTCTGAGCGAGACGGATGCGACAGACCACAAAACAGATATGGAGAGGTATCGAAGTGGTCATAACGAGGCGGTCTTGAAAACCGTTTGTCCGAAAGGGCGCGTGGGTTCGAATCCCACCCTCTCCGTTTATTCTATATCATAAAATGATTTAGGCATTTGGAGAAGTACCCAAGTGGCTGAAGGGGCTCCCCTGGAAAGGGAGTAGGTCGTTAGTAGCGGCGCGAGGGTTCAAATCCCTCCTTCTCCGTTCGATGAAAAAAGTTTTGAAAAAAATAAAAAAACTTATTGACATCGAAAAAACAACATGGTATGATATCAGAGTTCTCGACAAAGTTCGAAAAACACAACAAATAAAAAGTTGAAAAAAGTTCTTGACAAGTCGAAAACAACATGATAAAATATCAAAGCTGTCTGTGAGACGGCGAGAAAAAATGATCTTTGATAACTGAACAGTGAAACACATTCCTCGAAAGTTCTTTTAAAAATCATAAAACGAACGATCGAAAGATCCTTAAAAACAGTAAAA
>SFQZ01000075.1 GCA_004562915.1 bacterium | reverse complement strand
TGAGTAGAAATCCATGCACGTTCCCCGATTCGAAGAGGCAGGAATAGGGTTCCAGTTACGGTAATTGCCTTTTTTTCAATGTTGCTTATTGGTCTGATATTCGTTCTTTTCATGGTGATCACACTCCTTTTTAACAAAATTCTTTCTCTAATGTTTTTGCCACTAACCTTGCACATCCCATTTCCATCTCAGTAAGAGGAGTTTTGGATAAAACTGCCAGAGTAAGAGGCATTTCCTTGTCATTGCGGATTGGAAACAGAGCTGCTACGGGTTCCCGATGATGGGAAAGCATATAAAGAGGCTGGCTGATATCCAAAACTGCCTCATTTCCGGAGGCGATATAAGGCTCCAGTTTTTCCGGAAGGGAAGTGCCTTCTGGAAGATATATCCCTGTTGCTGCAATGACATACCGGTCTGTACAGATAAAGGCTCCGTGTTTGATTGAACTAGAAAGAATGGAAAGAATACTCTGGAGCTTTATGCTATCCTGCTGAGGCTCCCGACATTTCCGAATCCGGATTTCCTGATTGGATAATTCAACTTCCAGGGGATTTCCATTCTCTAATTTTAAAAGTCTGCGCAGTTTCGCAGGAATAACGATGCGTCCCTGCGAATCTATGGTGCAGATGTTTGAGTATTTCATAAAATCACCTTTCTTTCTAAAAGAAAAGAAGCAGCAAATGCCACTTCCATTCCATAAACTTTATGCGGCATAAGGCGATGCCTGTGCCGGGCTTTGATATTGTCCGTTTTGTTGGATTCTTTGAGACTGTTGTTCTGCATAAGCACGCTTTCCATTTGAAATAAGGGAAGGTGCCATACAGGATTCCCAGTTGGTAATGTAAGAATCCGTGCGTTTTAGTAACGTATACAGGTCCATATCCGTTAGCTGGATAAAGGCGTTCTTTTCTAAAATAAAACTCCCGGATTTCATATAAGATCCGCCATTTTGATTTTTGACCTTGATGCCTTTGCCATTTACGATCTGAATCCGCCAGGGGCTTTTCATTATCCGCCCGTTCTGGTCATTTACATGCCGGGAAATAGAAAATTGCTGTGCAATGGAGTAGCCTTGTGCATCAGGGTTTCCGTATATTTTGCTCAGCGACCATTCATATTCTTGAAAGCCTGCGGTGATCCTGGTTAAGAAAAACTGGATCTGTTCCGGTGCCAGATTGAATTGGACGATGATATTTTTGTTTCCCGTGCCATTAGAATAATCCTGGATCGTGATCCCAATCAGGGAGTTGACATTATGACCGTTTTCCTGGTACTCACCTTTGGCATGTATCTGAGCATAACTGGTCAGTGGTGCATACCTAAGCCTGTCATAAACAGCAATGAGTTTTCGGTCTGTTTGCACTTTATAAATCTGCTCGGAGATCCGTGGTGATTGATTCTGATTCATGGATTTTCCCCTCTTTCTACTTCAGGTATTGTTTCACTAACAGCGTCATGTTTTTTGGTAAGTCTTCCAGCTTTGTAATATCCAGAAAGCCATCCTGATAGATCCGCTTGATATTTTCCTTATCATCTCCGATCGCTGCAGCAAAGAGCTTGATCCCTTTTTTGGAATACTCCTTTTTAATGCCACGCAGGTCGGCTTCTGCTTCAGTGCCGTAATAGCCGGTATCTGCAGGCTGTCCGTCAGAAATGATGATCAGAAGTTTCTGCTTTTCCGGACGTTTTGCCAGATGCTCCGCCACAAAGCGGAGAGCTGCACCATCACGATTTCCGCCTCTTGCTGACATATCCATGAGCCGGTAGTGGTCTGATGTGTCGATCGAATCAAATTCTGCATAGGAATAAAGTTCTACGCCGTTGCCACCAGTTGAATGGCCATATATAGTAATGGGCACCTGAAGGCTCTGGCAGAAATCATAAAGTACAATGGCCGTCTTTTTCGCATGTGTTATCCGATCTCCCCAGCTCATTGATCCACTCTCGTCTACCAAAAGTCCTACTGCAAGTTTCTGCTCTTCAGAAGGAAGCCTGGTCCTGGTGAAAAAGGTTCCATCTTCGTGGTGCATTGCACGTGTATCCAGACGTTTTCCAAATTGCAGGTTCTTTAATTTACCGCCCTCACTTTCTTCTTTTAAAAGCGGTGCGATAGACTTTTGCAGGCGTTTGGATGCCCGGATAAGCATTGGTGCTACAGCCTGATATGACTGTTTTAAAGAATCCGGTACATATGTCATTCGGTTGATCGTAACATGAACTCCGGTATGAGCATTCCCGTAATGGATATCGTTTGCTGCCTTCTGCAGTTCTTCGGTCATTTCCTGTTGATATTGTGTTTCTGCTTTCTCAGTAGCGATGCCACTCAGGATCCGGAACAGGTCGTTGGCAGACTTTTCATAACCGGTGCCAAGGTACTGGTGATTATAAGTAATTCCTGGATTATTTTGGTCAAGGATGGTATTCGTTTTCGCAAGTGCGATCCGGTTTCCTTCTTCGGCTACAACATCCTGGGCAGCCTGCGTACTTTCCTGACGCATGGCAGGAGGAGTACACGGTAAGGGATTTGCCTTCTGTTCTTTTTTCCCTTCTTCTGCCTGCTTTGGCATAGTACCGCCTTTGCCGGAAGGCAATGGGGTGGCACCATGGATCTGGTTACCCAGAAGTTCCTCTAACATCTGGCTTGCATCCGATGCAGAACGCTGCTCCATTCTTTCTTTTGTCTCTTCAATCAGAGGCTTGATGTATTCCCATAGAATAGCCACAATATGATTAGAAGCGTGAAAACGGTCCTTTGCTTCATCTGAATAAATGGCATCATCTACATATGGCATGCAGTCTTCCAGATAATCCAGATAAGGACCTTTATAACCGGACAGGTTATTGATGGTTCCCGCCCTGCAGTATTGAAGCAGAAGATTTGCCATAATTGCAAAATCAGAATACTTCTTTTCAATCTGACTCTGGATTGAAGGCATCTGTTCACACATCCGCAGGTTATTCAGTTCAATGCCCCGGCGGAAAGTGCCCGGATGAGAAGTGCACATTCGTGCCTCTATATAGATGTCTTCCAGAATATTATTTATATGAGAGGCACAGGATGCCAGAGTCAGGCAGGTCGCTTTATCTTTGCTATCCATAGCCTCCAGTATTTCTTCACAATTTGTCTGATAGGATAATTCCGTAAAGGAAGGATTGGATGGGTAGAAAGCTCCTTTTTCCATGCTGCCAAGATATAGTCCCAAGGCTGTAAAATCTGAGAACAGCAGGTGGGCAGTCTCATGCCCATTGAATCCGACAAGGCTTTCGGAACGGAGATACCGGGAAGGAAAACTCTGGGTGATTTCATTGGCAGCATTGATATGGATTTTATAGTTATCCGTATGTGCAATGCCTGCATCTGCCCGGGCATCCCATTCCATCAGAGCCTGAAGACCCTGACGGTAGCGGCCGGTAGCCGCTTTCGCCATAGAGGTCAGGTATTTTTGGTAAGCAGATGAAGTGAACAGTTCCTCGTCACTAATTGTAAGTTCCTGATCACGTATCATCTGTTTTAATTTTTTCTGGTTGCTATTCAATTCTTATTCATCCTTTCTTTTTAAAATAATTTTTCAGTCAAAAGCTCTTCCATGGTGTATCCGAAATAGACTGCCAGATGGTAGACCACAAATACGGGTGGAAAGCCTCCTCCTAATTCATACTTACGGTAAGATTTTGTTGGAATATGCAGAATCCTTGCCAGGGTTTTCTGGGAAAGATTCCAGCGTGGTAGTTTCCGCAGATAATGGATATTTGCGGAGAAAATATCCAGCATATCTTCTTCTGTAATTTTTAAATTGTTATAAGGTTTTCTCTGTGTCAATGTACCAACCCTCCTATGCTGCAAGAATAGAATCCAGACAGCCGGTTTCCACTTCCGAACGGCTTTCTGCATCTGCAGATACAGAAGAGAGGATCGTGTAATGTGCTGCTTCCCGGACATCACCACAGACCATATAGGACTGCACCCAGGAAATCAGTTCACGTACACCGCAGCATCCGTCTGTGATCAGATTCTCACTGCAATATTCAGAAACTGCCTTGATGATCTGTGCCATAGTGCGAACCGTTTTTTTATCTGTGCATCCGGTAATCCCAAGAACACGCTGTACCAGTGTTTCTTCATCCGGCTCCTCCAGATCGATCACAAGATTCATTCTGGAAATGACAGACTGGTTCATCTGTTTACAGCCAGCATAATCATTGTTGGTCGTAACAACGATGGTCGTATCCGGATGACGTTTGATCATTTCCCCGTTTGGCAAAAAAACACTGTTGCACCTGTCAAGAAGGGAATTAAGTCCTACTAAAACACCGGGGTTTGCAATGACTGTCGGTTCCTGAATTTCGACCAAATAGCCGTGACGTATCGCTTCCACAAGAGGGGTGTCCACATATTTGAACTTCTGATGGGAAGACTGGTTCTTATAATTCTCATGCATCTCATCAATGATTGTGTCGATGAGCTGTTTGTATACCACATCCTCCGTCACCTCTTCATCATAAATGCCGGTCAGCTTCTGATAAGCGGTTGCCGGGTCTAGCATGATATCCTGGAAAGATGGATATTCATTCTGAAGACTGGATAATTTTCCATCCACATCCGGAAGAATCTGACCGAGCAGATCAAATATCTCTGTATTGGCAGAGCAGGTAATGCACCGGTAGGGCAGATGTAAGCCAGCAGCAATCGCCTTGGCACCTTCTGTTTTTCCGGTTCCCGCAGGACCCCGCAGAAGAAAATTCCTCATAGGTGAAACAGTATTCGTTGTCAATTTTGCATGTTCACAGATCCGCTTGATCTCTGGCGGTATGATATACCATGGTTCCAGCGTTGGAACAGTAAGTTCTTCCTGGGGAGTGAGTATCCGTGATTCAGATAAGACGTATTTACTGATAAAGTCTTCTTTGGCAATGGATTCCGTGTTCCTTTTTGTGGTGGAACCGGGAATCAGCACTTGAAAAGTACCAAAGAGCGTATTTGTAGGAGCGTAAGTACCCTGCTGTACTGCGAATGGTTTTAGCTTTGGAATAGCACCATTGGCAGGAGTATCGTTGGGAATCCCGCCGGTAGAAAGAGAAGTTCCGTATCGTAATCTGCGATAGATATTGTCACAAAGGACGGCTGCAGTTTTCACGGCTTCTTCTATATCCGTATAACCATTGTCACGGTGCTTTTTCAACTCCTGATAATATTCGTTAAACTCATCATCCTGCATAATGGTAGGGAGCAGCGCAAACAAAAGTGCAGTTCCGCTGTTCTTATCTTCCTTCAAAAGATATTGGTCGGCTGTTGTTTCGGGATCTATTGGTTTGGGATAAATACCGGCAATGAATTTTCCGTTTGTCCGGTTATAGATCACCACATGCAAATCTCCGGTTTTGCTGGGATATTCCGCTATTGTATAATTATTCCCCTGGCTGCCAATTGCCCCGAGTTCTTCAGAAGCGGTTCCACCGGGCGGATTTTCCAGTTCCATGTATGCAAGAATAGCCCGGAGCGTGGACGCATGAAGTGTCGAACGTTTTTGAGGCTGTGTGCAGTATTTGGAATAGACATCCTTCCTGATGGGATCATCCGTATAATCTTCAAAAGGTTCCGGAAGCTTTCGCTTGAAAGACCAGTTACTGATTAGGTTTCCATTTGGCATAGTATTTCTCCTCCTTTTTTACATCCAGGATAATTCCAGGGTGCCTTCGGTTTCTTTTGCATTCAGCTCATCACGGATAAAAATATCTGTGAGAGCTGCCCAGTAGTTTTGGGGCGGAAAATGCTCGAAAGTACCTTTGATTTCCTTGGAATCTCCATTTTTGATAAATATTTCTCCATTTTCGCTGATAAATAATTTTTGATGTCCTCTTGCCTGCAGATCTCCAATCAGATTGGAGAGTAATGGCTTGCCAATTAGGGTATACCAGGACTGGGGATCCACCTGACCGATGGAATCAGTGCCTGCTGGTTCCGACTTTGGCTTTAATGATTCTATCGTCATCATAGAAAGTACCAGTTCTCCATAACGGTCCAGCCGGACTTCAGCAAAATTATATTCTTTCGTATGGAAGGTACGAATACGCAGGGCATTTCCATTCAGAAGACTGTCTACATTTGGTTCTTTAGTAAATTCCCATGTGGCATCCGGATAAGCGGACTTCAGTTTCCCTGTAATCTGGTAACTGATCTGTCTCCAGAGCAGAGTTTCCATATCGGTGATACCGTCTGGATTCCCAGAGGAATATGCTGACTTTCGTTTGAGTGCCGGAGATGGGATGCGGGGAAGATGCGGGACAATCAGGAAGAGGAGACTTCCTAAAATACCTGCAAGTGCAATGCCCGCAATCACTGAGCGGTTTATATTATCCGGTACAAACAGTAATGACAGAAACAAAACGAGAACAACAGATTTTAATATTTTTAAACTTTTACTTTTTTTCCTTCGTACTTTCATTGTATGATTCCTTTCCTGTAAACAAAAAAAGAGGAACCGCCATGCCCGATGGGTAAGCAATTCCTCAACCTGTTATTTCTTTTGAGTTATCCGTTAAACGGAAGCTGGTCAGCCATGCCTTCCGGGATTCCCTGAAAACCGTCTCCGGTAAATCCACCTTGCTGTCCGTATGCCATGTTCTGTTGTGGATAATAGGTCTGCTGGTACATGTTGTTTCCAATCGGTCCAGAAGGTGGAACTGCATAAGAGTTGCCCTGTGTTCTGGCACCTGCGGTGTTTGGTATACCTGCATTTTGATTTCCAGCACCATTCATGTAGCCGCCTCCCTGAGCAGCGCGATTTTGATAACTGCCACTTCCTGGGGTAGCCGCACCTCCGTTGTTGTTATTAGGCATGCTATTGCCATTTTGATGATTTCCAGAATTTCCGTTATTCTCATTTTCCGGCTTGTTGGAAAGGCAAAACTGCCAGTCCTTGACATTAATTTTGGCTCCTACTCCTGGCTGCCCAGCCTTCTGTCCCTGCTGATAGAGAAATGGATGGATTTCCAGATCTCCATAGACATAGATACAGGTTCCGGATTTTACACCGGCTTTGATCAGACGCTCTGCCAGGAACTTGTTAAAATAGCATTGATAGAACATGGACTCGTATCCATTCTGACCATTTTGTGTGTTCTGGCTCCTCTGAGAGGAAGCAAGATCCAGACTGATGTACTCTGATCCGTTGTTCTTTCCTTGCTGCATGGCAGGATCCTTTGTTACCCTTCCCATAACATGAATAATTGCTGACATAAAAATTCTCCTTTCTGCCTCTTTGGGCTTTAAAATAATAAAAATAAATAAAGAACAGGAAACCTGTGTCCCAGATTTCCCATAAATAAAAAAAGAGCCATTAAGTGACCGCATAATACGGCTATCCTAATGACTCTAATTTCCAACATAAACTTACGTGTGTTCTGGAAGAATGGTCCAGACTCCCTGTAAGGGATAACACAAAAACTCAAGTACAGTATTATAGTAACACAAGATATAGTGAGTGTCAATTAATGAAACACTATATTTAGAATTTCGAATACATGATATACTGTATATTGAACTATGAAAGTGTAAGAGAATATAGTACAATAAAGAAAATGGTATTTTACAGAACAAGGAGTGAGATGATGATAGAGGTCTTATTTGCAGAAAGTGAAGCGGGTTCTATGAAAGTTGCGAAAAATACAGTTATGTTTGGAAAAACAGATGGACCTACTTCTGTCTGGATTGCTGGGAAAAAGAAACCTCCAAAACGAGAACACACCGGATGGATAGAAGGAACCTCTGAAGAAGTTATCTATCTTGGATTCATGTTGGATATTGGTGATATCAGTGGAACGATAGACAGTCAGTATCGGAAAGACTTGATTTATTCCTTGTATGCTCAGGAGCAATGGGGAAAAGATCCGGAACTGGATGCAGAACTTCGGGATCTGACAGACTGCTATATAAAAGGGCTGAAGCGACTGAAGGATTACTTAGAAGCTGGAGAGCAGATCCGAGTGTGGTACAGTGAAGCACCTTATTCTATTTGCGGTTTTTACCAATTATGCAATGTCCTGTCTCAATATGAAAATCAGATTCGAATTGTAAAGTTGCCACAGCATTGTATTCGTGATAATGTAATCATTTCTTATAAAAACTGGGGTGAGGTAGCGGCTGAAGAATTTGCAGGATTTCTGCAATATGAAAAAGAGTTATCAAGAGAAGAACTAAGACTTTACAGTTCATTGTGGAGTGAACTGAAGGAGGATAACAGTCCTCTGCGTGCTGTTGTTAATGGCATGGTAACTGGCGTTCCGGAAGATTTTTATGATTTCTTGATTTGGAAAAGGATTACAGAAAAGCCAGAAAAGGAAGCCAGGCTGATTGGTGACATCCTGGGAAAGTATCCAGTGAATATCGGTGACTGGTGGTATGCGAAGAGGATTAATGATTTTATTGCCCAAGGCAAAATCCGGGTGGTTCAGGACTCAGAAAATAAATATGCACGGATGATTTGTCTGGCAGAATAGATTTACAATTGATGTAGTTGAATATGGAGAATATTTATGGAAATAAAAAGACTTGAGTATGATTTTTCAGTGTGTAAGGTTGTTGATTATTCGCAGGTAAATCTTGATGATGAATACTGTTTTATCGGAAAAACAGATGAAGAAAAATCAGTAGTTTGCATTACGGAGCATGTACCTGATAATGTGATAGAATGTGAGGATGGGTGGAAGGCGTTTCGAATAGCAGGGCATTGAAAGTATTGTCTGATGCTGGATATTGTGTAATTTAATAAGATAGATTGAGGTGGGAAGCTTATAATGAGAGAGATTAAGCAATTAGCTATGAAATTCTGGAAAGCCATAGATGAAGTTCATGAAGATGGAAAGTTGAGAAGCTATCCGCTATTTTCGAGATTTCCAAAAGAGTGCTGTGACTTAACTTGTGATTTGTTAGCACAATATTTATCTGAATATGGAATAGAGACATATCAAATGAGAGGAACATATGAGAATGATGCATCTAGGCACCATGTATGGTTATTGACTTATGACGGAATTGTAATAGATATCACGGGAGATCAATTCAAAGATAAATTGCTTCCAGCGGAACAGATTCAAACAGTACATGTTGGCACAGAAGGATCATTACATCGAATATTCTGTATGGATAGAGAAAGATGGGAAAATACCAGATTTACGGATGTTAATGAATTTACAGGATTTGAAGGACGTCCAAGTCCACGACAACAAACCTTGATGGATGTATATGACATTATTTGCTTATATCTGTAAAAATGGAAGATGAAAATGAAAAGGCGTTGATTATGCAAACGAAACAAGAAGTAATTACATACTGTCATTCTTTTGAGCAGGTATACGAGGATTATCCATTCCACGATTCTAACTGGTGTGTGATGCGGCATAAAGGATCTAAAAAGACATTTGCTCTAATCTATAACAAAGATGGACATGTATGGATTAATGTGAAATGCGATCCTCAGTGGAGAGACTTCTGGAGAAGTACTTTTTCCTCAGTGGTTCCGGCATACCACATGAATAAGACACACTGGAATTCTATTATTCTGGATGGAACCGTCCCGAAGGAAGATATCAAACGGATGATTGGTGAAAGTTATGATTTGACAAAGGGGAAGAAAGCATGAGGATTTTGGTAGATGCAGATGCCTGTCCGGTGGTATCTATTGTAGAGCAAATTGCAAAAAAATATCAGATATCAGTAATCTTACTGTGTGACACGAATCATATTCTGCAGTCTGATTACAGCGAAGTTTTGACAGTTGGAGCAGGAGCTGATGCGGTAGACTTCAAGTTGGTCAGCATTTGCCAGAAAGGTGATATTGTGGTAACACAGGATTATGGTGTTGCTGCGATGATTCTTGGAAAGGGAGCATACGGGATACATCAGAGTGGCAGATGGTATACGAATGACAATATTGACCAGATGCTTATGGAGAGGCACTTAGCAAAGAAGGCACGAAATGCGAAAAAAAGAAACCATATAAAAGGTCCAGCGAAGCGTACCGCTGAAGATGATGTACGGTTTGCAGAATCGCTGGAAAAGCTGATTCATAAATATCGCGAGGTGTAGGTCAGGATGAAAGAATATATTTCTAAAGAAGAGATGGAACATTGCATGCAGGTAAAAGAGATATTCAGGCTACTGTCTGAGGAATCTGGAGATTTCTGCGTGGTGGATGCTTATCCGTTTGGGTGTGAGGTATTGGAATGGTATGGTGCGGGAAGAGGTTTTGACAGGCAGGTCCATTTTACAGATGCTTCAGAACTTTTTGATTATCTTTTAAATACATGGGAGAATATTTATCTCTATGACATGGAGAGACTTTATGGAAATACTGACATGGATGAGAAAGAAATATTAAAAATCCTTCCGGAGGAACGGAAAAAAGAGATGGAAGCAATCCGGAATGAGTATATTATGAAATATGAGAGTTGCCAGATTAACTGGTGATAGATAGGTTATATAGCGAATCCTTGAAAATGAACTGGTGCATGGAGGTAAAAATTCCGTGTGCCAGTTTTTGCTCAAATGTTAAACAGAACTTTAATTCCGGGGATTCTCGAACAATCTACTGTCAGTTTCCGTTTTTCTGGCAATTCTACTATTGGTCGATTGTCCGTTTTGAGAGTGAGTATTAATATAGAGGCATACTAAGCTGAAGATTAAGGAGGTCGTAATTATGTTTGAAATTGACAAGAATTCTTTTGGAGAATTTGTGGCAGAACGAAGAAAAGCAAAAGGATATACGCAGAAAGACCTTGCAGATAAGCTTTTTGTGTCGGATAAGGCGGTCAGTAAATGGGAAAGAGGTATAAGTATGCCGGATATTTCTTTACTGGTTCCGTTGGCAGATATATTAGAAGTTTCTGTAACAGAATTACTGGAAGGGCGGAAGTTGGATCGTACATCGGAAATGAATACAGAACATGTCGAGACTCTAGTAAAGAAGGCATTAACTCTTTCTGAAGATACGCCCGAAAAACAGAAAGAGCGTCAAAAGAGAAATGCAGTTATTTTTTTCAGCTGTGCTTTATTTACCGCCTTGGAGATATGTGTGGGCACATGGAGTTCATCAAAAATAGGAGTAGACGCTTTTTTTGAGAATTTTCTGATATTGGAAGCGTTAAGTTTCGGGTTTGGTATTTATCTGTGGCTTTTTATAAAAGAACGATTGCCAGTTTACTATGATGAAAATAATATTAATACATATAGTGATGGTGTGTTTCGAATGCATGTTCCGGGAGTCCACTTCAACAACAGCAACTGGCCTCATGTTGTAAAGTACTTACGGAATTGGTCATTAATTACTATGTTAACAGTCCCAATGATATACCTGTTGTTATTGATTGTGATTCCTAATATTGAAAATTGTCATGAAATTCAAATGTGTGTGTTAATTCTTTACTTAGCAGGATTGTTTGTACCGATATATATTGTTGGAAAGAAATACGAATAGTATGGAATTGCAGGAAATGAAAGAGACAATAGTGCAGATGCCGTATACAGGGTATAACTGATATACGGCATCCTTTTTGATTTTTGTAAGAAGGAATTTCATGGCTTGGTTAAGGAAACCGATGAGATCTCTTCAAAACCAAGTAAGCTGCCAAGCGTGTCCGATGATTTGCTCATCGATTGCTGGAGAAGTACGGAAATATAGTCGGTAATAATGCCCCTGAAGCAGTTTTGCACTTTTATCTGTCACGAACTGATATTCCCGGTCATTTTTGATGTTGGGATAAACATCGGTGATAGTGTATTTGATAATAATGAAGAGTTAGAAAAAGAAAAACAAATATTATGTAAATAAAACATCTGGAAGTATCTAAAAAAAAGATTGGCATCGTTGAGAAAAAGTATAAATAGAATTCATTATATATAATCGGCATGGGTAACTGTGCCGTTTTTTATGGTAAAGAACAAAGTTCCTTGGAGTCTTGTTAAAAACTTGATTCTCATTGGTTCAGAAGAAGAAAATCGGTTATTGAAAGACACAGGACAAGAAAGTAAAATGATTCTATCAGATAAAAAAAGATTATTTGTATGGAACAACAGTGGAATGAAATTAAAACAGATGGATGAAGGGGTGTTTAAATGATTTTTTGATTAAAATGTCTTGACTTATACGCTGCGTATACGCTTATACTCCAATCAAAAGAGAGAAGGAGGTTTCATTATGCAGATAAATGAAGTGGTTCAAAAAGTAGATCTAAGCAAGCGTGCAGTTAAATATTATGAAGAACAAGGTCTTCTGACTGTCGAGAAAGATACAAATGGCTATAGAAATTATTCTGAGGACAATATTGTCACATTGAAGAAAATTTCCGTTTACCGTAAACTTGGGATTGGAATAAAAGACATCAAAAAGTTACAGGATGGGAACAACAAAGAGATTTTGGAAAATATCTATCGCGATAAGGAGAGAGAATTAGAAAAACAGAATGAAGAATTGAATGCATTGAGAATCTTCATACAGCAGGGAGATGTGGAACCGGTTTATCAGCTGGTGGACTATCAGACTATTGGAGAAGCGATGAAGGATATGCTTCCAGGGTATTACGGACATTATTTTATGAACCATTTTATGCCGTACCTGCAGATACAGATCCAAACACCAGAACAGGAGCAGGCATATAGAAATATTATTCAATTTTGGGATACTGCAGATATCAAGCTGCCTTTGATGATGAAAATAATGGGATGGATTAGTTTTCATCTGATGCCGAAAGAATCTATGCAGGCTATGGCAGCGCGTGCAGATCAGCAGATGAAGAAGTATATTCAGATGTCTGAGGAGGACTATGAAAAGGTCAAAAAAGAGATTGCAGGAAATGTAAAATTGAAAAACAGCTTCTTTTTTAAATATCATCCGGCTTTTATTTCACAGAGAAAATTTATGAAACAGCTACAGGACAAAGGATATAATGATATTTTTATTCCAAACATGAAAATATTGTCACCAAAATATAAGGAATATCACGATGCACTTCTGCGAGTAAATGACAGAGTGTGTACAGACTTGGGTCTGTACTATGATTCCAATTACAATTTAGTAATGAAATAGTAAATGGGGTAAGGGGAGATGAAATTCTCTCCTTATTATAAAGTAAGGAGGCATTCCACAGTGCTCTTGACATGAGCCTCCTTCGCACATGATGGTCTGGCAAAACGGCAACTGGCGCTGAAAGCGGTTTGCTAGAGGTGCTGATTGTTGCCGACCGTTAGAAAACGGAATTCGGTTGTTTGAGGGCGTAATATGCAGATGGACGATAGAAAAATTATTGAACTATATAATTACCGATCTGAAAATGCAAAATATGATAGTTATTATGTGGTTTTAACAAGTAATGCCAACTTATCATTTGAAGATGTGGATAGGGGATTTGGGGGAAGCTATTTAACTTCACAAAGGGGGGTTATTATTGTTGAATACGGCTTGATTGGTTAGTGATTTATTTAAATAAATAAAAGATTTGAGAATTATCAGAAAAAAGGTAATGCAGAAGAGATGTCGTTATAATCTTAATGACATCTCTTCTGCATTTGTCGGCCAGTAAGAATCACATTAGTTTGCAGATAATTCATGAACAGTAAGCTCTTCAAAGCCAAGAATATTTGAGGGCAGTTCATAAATTTGTTCTGCCATATTAGGGGACTTTCGCAAATAAAGACGATAATAATGCCCCTGGAGCAGTTTTACACTTTTATCTGTCGTGAACTGATATTCCCGGTCATCGTTTCCGATGAGATGTATTTGCTGTGTTTTCTTAAAGGCTGAAACTTCCCGTTTGCTGCAGTATCCTTCCACTGTCAGGTAGGAACCGGAATGGATGAGATGATGCAGG
>SFQZ01000263.1 GCA_004562915.1 bacterium | reverse complement strand
GAGGTGGACTATATCTTTGATTTGGAGGATAATGAACTGGCTGCTATGCATGTTTTTGCAAAGAGTGTGGCGCTTGCCATTCAAAAGGTTTTTCCGTGCAAGAAAGTAGGTGAGGCAGTAATCGGATTAGAGGTTCCTCATGCACATATTCATCTGATTCCTATTCAGAAAGAGTCGGATATGATTTTTTCTAATCCGAAGTTGAAACTGACAAATGAAGAATTTGTGGAGGTGGCAACAGCAATCAATCAAGCCTGGGAAGGTGGTGACAAGTAATCTTTTTCTTTCTTAGTAAATATAAAGAGAAGGTGTGTCGTAATACACGATGCGCCTTCTTTTTTTCATTGACTATAAAAATCGACTCATTTTTTTAAGCTGCGATATTTTGAGGATTTCTTTGATTTATGCGTTCGCAACATCTAAATAGAACAACTGTAAGCTCATAAAACGGTCTAATCAGCCAATCCATACCTTCTTTAGTCATTTTTGCACACATCTTTTTTATATTGAAGGCAATGGCAAAGAAGGCAAAGTCCATGAAGACCTTATCCTTTCCAAAATGGCGGAAACGTTTGTAATTCATATTGTTTTTCATTTGTCCGAACACGGCTTCCGGTTCTATGCATCTCTGTCCTCTGTGTTTCAGCCCTTCCTCTGAGCAGAGCAACTCTTTGGCTTTTTGCTTGTATTTTCTGAGTCTGTGATTCAACTCTATCGTTCTGTTCCCCTTTGCTTTAAAACATCGGCATCTTAGCGGACAGCCTTCACATCTGATGGCTCTGTACCTGGCATTTTCGCTGACATATCCGGATGCTGTTTTCACATGTCTAGTCCCTATCCTTTGCATCTTCTGTCCCATGGGGCAGATACAAAAGTCTTGTTCTTCATTGTAGTAGAAGTTTTCCGCCTTGAACGGGTCCGGTTTGAATCTCGGCCGCTGTTCCATGTGGAAGTAGTTGTACTTGACGTAGGCTTCCATACCGTTTTCTGACATGAAGCGGTAATTCTCCTCAGAACCGTAGCCGGAATCGGCAACCACCGTATGGGCCAGCCTGTCATATCTGCTTGAGAAGGATTGCAGGAAAGGTATCAGGGTCAGTGTATCCGTAGGGTTCGGGAAGAGTGCAAAGTCGGTAATGAACTGGTTCCCGGTGCCGATCTGGAGGTTGTAACCGGGCTTTGTCTGGCCGTTACGCATGGCATCCTCCTTTATTCTCATGAAAGTAGCGTCATTGTCCGTTTTGGAATAGGAATTCCTGTCCTGCAGCGTGTCCAGACGGTTGTCGTATTCCTGTAGCTTGTCCCTGTGCTCTTCCAACTCCTTCAGCTGTTTGCGTTTCTTTTTCAACGCAGTCTTTTCCTCTTTCGTGGAGGGTTCAGGAACCTGTTCGAGTGCTTGACGCAATTCTCCTGCCATTTCAGTCAGCATGGCCGGAGTGAACTCAATCTCCTCATTGCTTTCCGATGAGTTCTCCTGGGCGATGACATTGTCTATCTGCCCTAGCAGGATATGTATCTTCTTCATCAGGCGTTCACGGTTCCGCTCAACCGTTTTCCGCCAGACGAAAGTATACTTATTGGCTTTGGACTCAATCTTTGTCCCGTCAATGTATTCCACATTCAAGCTGATGAAGCCTTTGGAAGAGAGAAGGAGTACGGTTTGGGTAAACACCTCGTTGATTTCATTCTTCACCCGGTTGCGGAAACGGTTGATGGTGATGAAATCCGGTTTCTCATATCCGGCAAGCCAGATATAATGGATGTCACGGTGAAGGAGCTTTTCGATTTTCCGGCAGGAGTAGATGTTGTTCATATAGGCATACAGAATGACCTTGAGCATCATCCTGGGATGGTAAGGGCTGCGCCCGCATTCCTTATACAACTTCCTGAAACTTTCAAGGTTCAGGCTCTCAACCAGAGCGTCAACCATCCGAACTGGATCATGCTCTGCAATATCCTCGTCAATTCTTGGAGGAAAAAGCACTGTTTGGTTGGGATTGTAAGGACGAAAATGTATCTTTGTCATAGTATAAAATGTTATGCTTAAAGATACAAAATCTTTAGGTAATAACAAAGCCCCTGCTTGTGAAAGTCGGGGCTTTGTGCATAAAAAAAGAAGGTGCGCATTTTGACACACCTTCATTCACAAAGCACTGACAAGGGCTGTAAGTAAGTTATTGGGTTTTAAATATTATCGAACTAATCTTACTGGAAGTTCGAAACCGCAAAACATTATTCATTCTGCAAATAATATTTTCTAAAATCCAAGAAGGATAAATTTTGATTAAGTGCGTTATTTAATGTATCTTTATCAAGATACTTCCAAATATCTTCTTTAAAGAAATTTTCATTAGAATCAAAATATTTCCTAAAATTTTCATCTGTATAGATCGGA
>SFQZ01000262.1 GCA_004562915.1 bacterium | reverse complement strand
AAAATTTCTTGATTTTTGTGCCTATGGGTATTTATCTTCAAATGCTTCTGCCAAGAACAAAATTATATGTGAAGTTCATGCTGATTGCTGGAACAAGTTTTTTATTGGAAACTATGCAGTATGTTTTAGCAATCGGATGTTCTGACATTACTGATCCATCTTGGCTATCTTGGGTATGACTCAAATGAAAAATGTGTGTTTATTCCAAATAATGAAATAAGAAGTGAGTATGTGAATGCAGTATCCGTGTCTGATTGGGGCGAAGTATCACAGGCATTGAAAAATTCCGCAGACATATTGAATGCAATCTGGCAGGATGAAGCGTATGCATATTCTATTATGGGAACAGATGGAATCACACAGGAAGAGATGGAACAGTTGATTGAGAGCATTTACTAAAAAAGAATCTTTTTGACACAGGCATACCATTCCTCTCTAAAAAGTGTATAATAAAAGTTACATTACGAAACAACAAAGGAGAAGAATGAACCACCATGTTCGATTTCTTAAAAGACACCAATAAAAGAAAACTGTTCATTTTTAACTATTGTGTATTTATGATCAACGGATTGCTGACATTGTCAGTCGGATCGCTGCTTCCGTTCATCCGCTCTGCGAGAGGTATAGGCTACGGATTTGCGGGTCTGATCGTCAGCCTGCATTCTGTGGGGAATCTGGTTGCCTGTTTTGTGGCTGGTGCACTTCCGGCAGTGATCGGAAAGAAAAAGAGTATCCTCTTTTTTGATCTGTTTTTTGCGCTATCCTATCTGTTTATTATATTTGGAAAAAATCCATTCTGGCTTGCAGCAGCATTCTTTCTCACGGGGATTGCCAGAGGGGCAAGCAGCAATTTCTGCAATACGGAGATCAACAGTCTGGCACCCGGAAAAGCATGGATCATCAATGGGTTACACGCAATGTTTTCCGTAGGTGCATTCGCATTTCCAATCTTTTTGACGATACTGACCGCAAATAATGTGGACAATTGGATCATTGCCTGTTATGTCATGGTTGGAATGGGAATCCTGTCCTGGATCTTATATTTGCGGATGCCAATTGAGAATGACAAAGTGGAAAAAGTTGAAAAAGGCAAGGGCGGACTTGGATTTTTTGCAGAGCCGATTTTTTATCTGTGTACAGGAACTTTATTTTTCTATCTGTGCGCAGAGCAGGGCGTTATTGGCTGGCTGATCACTTATTTTGAAGATACCGGGCTTTTGAGCGCCTCCCTGTCACAGCTTATGGCGAGCGTGCTTTGGATTATGATCCTGGCAGGAAGACTTCTCACGGCGACACTGTCAACCAGAATCAAAAAAGAAAATCTTCTGGTCGTTATGGGACTTGGCATTGTCTTTTTCTACTTCCTGCTGATCAATAGTACGACAACATTCTGGATTGTGGTTGGGATCATGGGATTTGGCTTCAGCATGGCCGGAATTTATCCGACGACTGTTTCGTTTTCCGGCGGTATCATCGAAAAGTTTCCAATGGCATGGAGTTACATTCTCACAATCGCAAGTCTCGGGTCGATCATCATGCCGTCCATTATCGGAAAAATTGCAGATAAAAAGGGAATTGGACCGGGAATGGCATCGGTAGCAGTTGTTGTGCTGATTGATCTGGTTTCTATTATTGGACTGGTCATTTATTGCAAGAAAAAAGGAGAGAAAGTGTCCCTTTAAAGGGATACATTCTCTCCTTTTTGGAAAGATACCATTAAAACATAATTTTTCCTTTGTGTTTTAATAATCTTGCACCGTTTACGATCAAAAGGATTCCGGAAACAATTCCGCCAACAAGAACGCAGATCCCGATTGCAAGATTTGCAGCACCTGTGGAACTCATTGTTTTATAAATCTTTTCTTCCATGTATGATACCCTCCTCAAGTTATTGACAAGTATAGTTCTTTTTCATCTGCATTTGTGATCGCTGGTAACATACCAGTGAAATATTGACTTTATATTACCATTTTTCTGAAAAGAAAACAATGATAATCTGCAAGCTGTTCCAAAGCTCTCCACATCTGTGGTTACTGGAACGAGGCACGAGCGAACTGTAACCATCTGTGAGAACGTCATGGATTCCAGTGATCTGCCCCAGAAAGCACATTCTCTTTGGAAAAATGTTCTGCCTGTACGGCATCTAATTCACAGACATATTCTGCCCGGTGTGGATAAGGTATGCATCTGCCGTCAATACAGTGGATATCATCGTTTAGGGAACGGTTATTGGATGTTGTGTCTGCGCTGGATGCGGGGTAATTTCTATATTCTGCGTACAAAACCGTATTTCGTGCATCCTCTTTCTTCCAGTCATGAAAACCGCATTCATGAATATGATTTCCCAATGCACATTCAAGAAACACGGTTTTAGCATAATTGCGCCATGGCCTTCCGAGATAGACAGAA
>SFQZ01000074.1 GCA_004562915.1 bacterium | reverse complement strand
TCTGTATTCCGCTTCACATTCTTTAGAGAAAAGCGGGTGTTTATAAAACGGATTAATTCTCGGGTGAGGAGACTGTTCGATATACTTATAACCCCAGTCTGCCACCTGATGCACCATCCGGTTAATATCCATCTGTTTTGCCAGTACATCCACATCAAATGCTATTTTCATACACTTTCCTCCTTTTCCAGATAAGGCTGCCACATAAACAGTTGTTATGCAGCAGCCACCTGCTAAAAACTATGTTTTCTATTGGTATTATCGATATTGTTATTATTTACTTTCCAAGTGCATCCAGTGCTTCCTGTGCATTGTCTGCTGTGTAGTAAATGTTGTCAACGATTGTTTCAGCCTGTACTTCTTTTCCTTCCAGAAGGTCTGCACATGCATCAGCGGAAAGTTTACCCTGATCTTCTGTACCCTGGGAAATAGTACCCTGCAGATTTCCATCCAGTACGCCCTGAAGTCCTTCAGAAGTAGCATCTACACCGTAAACTTTAATTTCGCCTGTTTTCTGAGCATCCGCAACTGCTTTTGCAGCACCTACAGCCATACCATCATTCTGAGCAACGATTGCTTTGATTTCTTTTCCTGCGTTCAGCCAGTTCTCTACGATTGTCAGAGCCGGCTCTGTCTGCCATTCAGCAGTATCCTGGAATACAACTTCTACATTCGGATTCTCTGCCAGTACCTGGTCAAATCCTGCAGAACGACCAATCTGTCCGTCAGAACCCATAGGTCCAAGGAGAAGAGCAATATTTCCTTCTGCATTGATATCTTTCATGACTTCTTCCATCAGTTTTGCACCTGTGGTAGCTGCATCTGCACCTACGTAGCAGTCTGCTGCTTCCGGCTCACTGATTCTCTGGTTAACGATTACTACTTTTACACCAGCTTCTTTGGCTGCTTTTACAGAAGGTACGATACCGTCGACAGATACCGGCTCAATGATGATACCATTTACACCAAGTGTGATGGCCTGCTCGATCTGGTCTGCCTGTGTTGCAGCATCCTGTCCTGCATCATATACACTATAATCATATCCTCTGGCTTTTACTTCAGCCTCAACTGCAGATGAAAGGGTTACCGTAAATTCGTTGGACATATGTGTCATGAACAGAGCAATCTTCTGTCCGGCTGTGTCTGCTTCGGCCTCATCTGTGTTTTCTGCCGCATCAGCGGTATCCTCAGCTTCGGAACTGCTTTCCTTTGCGTTTGAAGAACTTCCGTCAGATACTACGGAACATCCTGTCATCATAGATACTCCCATTGTAAGTGCGATTCCCATTGCCAATAATTTTTTAAACATACTTTTTCCTCCGTTTTCTTTGTTTTATATTTTTTATTTGAAAGCCAGCTACTCCTGTTTGGCTTTTCCTCTCAGATCCAGATATACCGCTACTGCGATGATTACACCTTTGATAATTTTCTGATAGTTGGATGATACACCCAGGATATCAAGTCCGTTTCCGATTACTGCCAGAAGCAGAGCACCGATGATGGTTCCGTACCATTTTCCTGCGCCACCTGACATACTGATTCCACCGATAACAACCGCTGCGATGGCATCCATCTCATATCCCTCACCTGCTGTCGGTGAACCCTGAACCGTACGGGATGCTACCAGAAGTCCTGCAATTCCTGACATGATACCGCAGATGGTATACACGATCAGTTTATAACGTTTAACATTGATACCGGACACTTTTGCTGTGGTCTCACTTCCGCCGATTGCATAAACTCTTCTTCCGAATACCGTCTTGGTAAGGATAAATCCGCTGATCAATACAATCAGGATAAAATACACTGCAAGGAGCGGAATCTTTCCAAACAGGAAGAAACTTGTCATATGCTCAAATGGCTTATTCAGTCCATATACCGGAGAACCTCCGCTGAGAATCAGCGCCAGACCTCTGACACCGGTCATGGTTGCCAGCGTAATGATAAACGGCGGCAGATTCAGGTAAGCTACACCGATACCATTGACTGCTCCTACGGCTGCGCCTGCCAGGATTGCTGCGATCAACGGAAGGAAAATATTTCCGTCCGGATTCTGTGCGCAGAAGGCTGCCACTACACCGGCAAGGGCGATTGTGGAACCTGCCGACAGATCAATGCCGCCTGCAATAATGACAAACATCATACCGCAGGAAAGAATTCCGTTGATGGATGCCTGTTTCACAATGTTAATCAGGTTTCGCGGCTGTGCAAATGCATTCGGTGAAATAATCATCAGAATGATTACCAGTGCGAAAAATACGATAAATATACCAAATTCTTTAAAATCAATTTTACTTTTTGCTTTCACTTTTGTTTTCATCCTGCTCTCCCTTCTATGTTGGAAGCGTAACTCATGATCAGTTCCTGAGAAAATTCGTCTCTTTGAATCTCACCTTTGAGTTCTCCCTCACACATAACCACAATCCGATCACTGATTCCCATAACTTCTGCCATTTCCGAAGAAATTACGATTACTGCCTTTCCTTCCTTCGCCAGTTCATTGATCAGAAGATAAATATCTCTCTTAGCTCCGATATCAATTCCCCTTGTAGGCTCATCAAAAATGATAATCTCCGGTTCATCCAGAAGCCATTTTGCAAGAACAACCTTCTGCTGATTTCCACCGCTGAGGTTTCCAACGATCGCATTTCCGTTTGGTGTCTTTATTTTCAGCTCTTTGATGTATTTCTCAGCCACTTCATTTTCCCGCTTTTTATCAATAATTCCTTTTTTTGACATTTTACTTAAGGATACAATGGAAATGTTCTCTTTTACACTTGCGATCAGATTCAATCCGGTAAGTTTTCTGTCCTCTGTGATCAGTGCTATTTTATTTTTGATGGCTTTCTTGGGATTTTTGATATCTGCTTTCTTTCCATTCAGAAATATCTCTCCTCCCGTCTTCGGGTACAGACCGAAGATGGTTTCCACCAGTTCGCTTCTTCCGGCTCCTACAAGTCCGGCTATTCCAAGTACTTCGCCCTTCCTGAGAGTCAGGTTTACATTTTTCACCTTTTTGCCTCTGGAAAGATCTTTTACTTCCAGAATCACATCTCCAATCGGTGCCGGCTCTTTTGGATAAATATCAGTCAGTTCACGTCCGACCATCATCTTAATCAGAGAATTGTCATCCAGCTCAGATGCCGGTTTTGTGCCGATCCATTCACCGTCCCGCAAAACTGTAATCGTATCGGAGATTCTGAAAATTTCATCCATCTTATGAGAGATATAGATGATCGCTACTCCCTGTTTTTTCAGCCGGTCAATCTGTGCGAACAAAACCTGTGCTTCTTTCTCAGTAATCGCTGATGTAGGTTCATCCATAACGATGATCTTTGAATTCAGCGAAATGGCTTTTACGATTTCTACCAGCTGCATCTCTGCCACACTCAGCGTCCTCATTTTTGCTTTCGGATCAATATCGATGCTCATTTCCCGGAAATACCTTGCGGTCTCTTCCCGCATCTTATCCAGATCCACGATTTTCATCTTTGAAAATCCTTTTTTCAGGATTTCTCTTCCCACAAATACATTCTCTGCCACTTCCATATCCAGCAGCGTATTCAGTTCCTGATGTATCATGGATATTCCTTTACCCATGGCATCCTTCGGTCCGTGAATGACTGTTTCCTGACCTTGTAGCACGATGCTTCCCTGGTCTGCTTTATAAATCCCCATCAGGATTTTCATAAGAGTGGATTTTCCTGCTCCGTTCTCTCCCATCAGTGCATGTACTTCTCCCGGTTTTATCTGAAGATTCACATTCTCCAGAACCTTGACACCGGGAAATGATTTACAGATGTTCTTCATCTCAAGAACGTACTCCATACACTTCCTCCTTCCATGTTCTGATCTTATCGAACCTTTTTAATCTCTTTTCCGGAACTCATATAGTAACAATAAAAGTCCCCCTTGAATCTGTATATCCGGCTGCGCACACCGTTTTTTGATATACTCTTTATTAACTGTTGAGCATATTATACTGAACTTACGGGTGTTTTCAAACCGACATTCTTTGTATCAAGGGGGACAATCTTTGGATTTTTTCTATTTCCCTGTATGTTTTTTTATTTTTTATTTATATATCTGATTCTGTTTATAAAATTCGCATCATTTATTTTCTCACATATTCCTTCAATATCCGTTGAAATCATTAAAATCGCCATTCCTTTTTCCGCACACATGGTCAGCATATCCATAATGATACGATATTTCAGAAAATCCGTACCTGAAAAAGGAAAAAAGCAGATCAACACATAAGGATTTACAAGATACCATTTATAATAGGATAATCTTAGTCTGTCTTCCGGTGTCCATTCACTGATTTTTTGTCTCAGAAGTTTCTCATCAAACCATTCACCGGCTTCCTTCATAATATTCTGTTCTATTTTTTTCCGCACTATCCTGCTTCCCATTTTGGGTATCAGCATAGAGCTGAGATTTTCCAGACCGCTGAGATTATAGTATAAAGTTTTTCCTTTTTTTGCCGGATTCTCCAGCTGAATTCCTATTTCTTTTCCCAACATAGAAGAAAGCACTGCCGGACTGCAGGTGCTGCCATTCACCCGTATCTGCCCTCTCTTCCATCTTTTTTCATTTAAAAAGATTCTTCGTATCTCAAGGGCAGTCTGATAATTATAATCCAGCAGCACGCCGATTTCTCCTTTTCTTATCTGAAAATTCAACTCATCCGTCATGTCTGACACTACTTTGTCAAATTCCAGCACAGGGGAAGATATGGAAGCATTCTTCTCTTTTTTATCGATAATCTTGTCCATATTGCTTTCTTTCCCATGATCTTTTCCCCGCATGATATGAATCAGTGTCTCCTGGTCAAACTGTTCCGGAAAAAGGCGATAACAGGTTATCCCGTTTTTCAGAACATCAATCCTGCATGTATGAGAAAATAAAAAGGAACTTTCCTGATCCACCAGTAAAAAGGCCATACCCCTCTGCAGAAAATACTCCACATATTCCATCAGCTTATGAATATCATTCTCACGCAGTACTTCCGTAATATGCCCCAGTACCATGATCTCATAATGACAAAACCACGCTTTAAACAAATACAGACGGCAGAGTGACAGGGGAGTCAGATACGCCAGACTGTCTTTCCACTGGAAATCAATTTCAAGATTTTTTCGAACTTCCTCCGCTTCCGGCGAATGAAATCTTTTCAGCTGTTCTTTTTTTCCGTTTCTTCCGGTTCCACCCCTGAGGGCAACCAGGAAATCCCACGCCGCCAATTCCGGAGAAAACTTATTTTTTCTTTCCAGAATCATAGTAGATTCTGTTATCTTTTTCCCTATTTCTTCCATAGATGTCCGTTCCCCGAGAAAATAGGCTTTCCCCTGCTCCAGTCGAAGATTCCCCCGAAAAAAATCCAGAAAAGTGTCGCTGTTCATGAGATTATCTGAAATAATGCCAATACTCTCGCCTCTGGATATTTCCACATCAATATCCAGCAGATGATCCCCTTTTCTGATCTTCCCGTTTTCAATCCTGATCAATTCTTCTTTCATCTCTACTACTCCGTATCAAACATAAGCGGCAGTGTCATCCGTATCTCCGTTCCGATTCCCTCCACACTGAAAATATGAAGCCCATAATCTTCTCCGAATAAGAGTTTTATTCTGCTGTTTACATTAGGCAGGGCAATCCCGCCTTTCTGATTTTTCTCCTGTCCGTACCTCTTCCGGGTCTTATCATGGGAACAAAAAATCTGATTCAGCTCCTGCACTTTTTCTTCCTGCATTCCCATTCCATCGTCTTTCACATGGATAAACAGATTTTTTTCACTGCTCTCCACCACAACCGTCACCATGCCCTCTCCCACTTTGCATTCCAATCCATGAGAAATTGCATTCTCCACCAGCGGCTGCAGCAGAAGCTTGGGCATCCGCGCACCCATAAGTTCTTCACTTTCCAGCTCCACATTCATATCCAGCTTATCGCCAAACCTGAACTTTTGGATAATAAAATAATTATCCACATTATCCAGTTCATCAGAAAGTGTTACAAAACGGCGCACATCCGTGATTGTATACCGAAAAAAAGTAGCCAGAGCCTCTGTTGTGTCGGCAATATTCTCACAGCCTGCCACCAGAGCATCTGCCCGGATTGCTTCCAGCGTATTATAAAGGAAATGAGGATTGATTTGATTTTGCAGTGCCAAATACTCTGCCTGCTTTTGCAGAAGTTGTTCCTCAGGCATCCGTTCCAGAATCTGATCCAGATCTCTACAAAACAGTGCAAGCTCCGGATATCCGCTCCAGTCATCCTTCAAAATTCTTTCCAGATTCCGCTCACGGGCAAATTGTTTTAATTTTCTGCTGAAACGTAATTTTGACCATATACGCATAATTTACTCCATTTACTGATACAGTTTCTTATATTCCGAAGGGCTGATTCCTGTAGCTTTCTTAAACAATTTGGAAAAATACTTCAGATCCTGATATCCTACTCCCTCCGCCACATCATTCACACTCAGATTACCCCGACATAACAGCTGTTTCGCTTTGTTCATCCGGACTTCCGTGAGATAATCCAGAAAGCTTTTACCCGTCTCCTTCTTAAATACAGTAGAAAAATATGTGGCATTGAACCCAATTACCCGGCTTACCTCTTCCAGCTTCAAGGATTCTCTAAAGTGTTCCTGTATATAGTTCTTCGCTTCCGTAATCGGCCGCATCTCTTTTTTCTCTTTCAGTTCAATACAGGTTTGAAATACCTTTCCTATGTCATCTCTGAGAAGAGAAAAAACATCCGCCAGAGAACTGCACATATGGTAACGACAAATAAGTTCCAGCTTAACTTCTTCTTCATTAATCTTCTCATTTTGTCTCAGACCGCCAAGACAGGCTTCCACCGTTTCCACAAAACATTCATATACCATTTGTCCGCTTAACTTTGCAGAATAACAAATTTCCTTCTCCAGTTTTTCCAGTTCCCTGCAATATTTCCCGTAATCCAGATATTCTCCCATCTCATAAAAACTTTTCCGCAGGGATGCCGGCATCTGATACTCCACCTCTTGGGAAATGCTTTTCATTTCTCCGACCTCGATCCACTCGCCTTTTCCCGGAAGGATTCTGTCCTTTCCCCATCTCACCACTTCTCTTACCGCTTCCGGAAGTTCCTGGATGCTTTTCCTGCATTTTCCTACGGTAATCGATACCCGGATCCCCCAGAATAAATCTCTCTGATTCTCTATTTCTTTCCGTATTTTTGTCAGATACTTCTTCACTAAAACGGAATCATAAGACTCACACTGTACAATAAGAAAGATTCCTTCGTTCTTTATGGCAGCCACTGCTTCTCTGGAAAATTCTTTCATATATTTTTCAACAATCGTAAGCGCACGTTTCATCATGATCTTATAAGTATCCGGATTTTCCTGTACCTGGGGCAGATTCGGAGTGATCAGAATCACCTGATAAATTCCTTCTTCAAATTGACATCCGAATTCCTGATTTACGGTATTTCGGTCCGGAAAATCTATTTTTCTTTCTTTTCCGCTTACCAGCGTCCCAATCAACCGTTCCCTGTTTCTCTGCGTATCCTTCTGCATCTTCTGATTGATGTTCTCTTTCCATTCTTCCATCTTTATCTGTTCTGATTTTTTCTCATAAATATTTTTCAGAAGACGGGTAAGTTCATCTGCCTTCACAGGCTTTAACAAATAATCCTCCACTCCATATTTTAAAGCGGTTCTCGCATATTCAAACTGACGATATCCACTGACCACGATAAACAGAATATCCGGTTTTACTTCTTTCGCCTGCCGAATCAACTCCATCCCATCGCATCCCGGCATACGGATATCCGTCATAACAAGATCCGGTTTTTCCTTCCGAATAAGTTCCAGAGCATGGATTCCATCCTGCACTGTTCCAACGATTTCAAATCCGAGAGCTTCCCAATTGACAATCTTCTGCAGAAGTAAATTCACTTTTGGTTCATCATCTGCAATGACTACTCTCAACATGATCTTTCCTCCTTCGCGCCACCTTATTATTATAGATACTATATCATGAATTCCTTCAGGGGCAAATATAGTATTTTTCAAAAACTTGATTTTTTTTGCTAATTTTCTATTGATAAGTTACTCAAGATGTGATAATATATACTCAAGATTTAACAACGAGTTACTCACTTTTTAAGAAAGGATGGTTTTATCACAATGAGCGAAATCAAAAAATTAGGTTATTTTGTCAACGGTACTTTCAAAGAGTCCAAAACAGACAAATACACAGATGCTTACAATCCAAGCACCGGTGAAGTTATTGCAAAAGTACCGTGCTGTACCGCAGATGAAGTGGAAGAGGCTATCGCAGCTGCAAAGGCAGCTTATCCTGCATGGTCCGCAACTCCTGTAAAGAAGAGAGTTGCTATTCTCTACAAAGTACGTCAGCTGTTATACGATCACATGGAAGAGCTGACCATGTCCGTAGCAAGAGAAAACGGAAAGAACTGGGCAGAATCTGAAGGTGACGTACTGAAAGCAATTGAAGGAACTGAACAGGCTATCTCCGCTCCATCTCTGATGATGGGTGAAAGCCTTATGGATGCTTCCAAAGGATATGACACTGTTTCTTATCGTACACCTCTTGGTGTATTTGCAGGAATTATTCCTTTCAACTTCCCGGCTATGATTCCTATGGGATGGATGACACCGATCTGTATCGCATGTGGTAACACAATTGTTCTGAAAGCTGCTACTTTCACACCTCAGACCTGTATGAGAATTGCTGAGTTGTACAAAGAAGCCGGTGTCCCGGACGGTGTTGTAAATATTGTAACATGCTCAAGAAATGAAGCTGAAATCTTCCTGCATCACCCGGATATCGCAGGTATCTCCTTCGTAGGTTCTACTTCCGTAGGAAAACATATCTACTCCACAGCAGCTGCAAACGGCAAAAGAGTACAGGCTCTGTGCGAAGCTAAGAACCATGCTCTGGTACTAGAAGATACTCCGATCGAGCGTACTGCTGCAGGTATTATCAATGCTTCCTTCGGATGTGCAGGCGAGCGCTGCATGGCTCTTCCGGTTGTTGTTGTTCAGGAAAGTATCGCTGATCAGCTGGTAGCTGCTCTGGTAGAGAAAGCAAAAGCTCTTACTATTGGACCGGCTTATGACAAGAATACAAAACTTGGTCCGGTTATCAATGCAAAACATAAAGAATCTGTTATCAACTGGATCAACAAAGGTATTGAAGAAGGTGCCGAACTGGTACTGGATGGCCGCAACACTGTAGTAGAAGGCTATGAAGGCGGCTTCTATGTAGGACCTACTATCCTGGATCATGTAAAACCGGGAATGACTGTAGGTGAAAGAGAAATTTTCGGACCGGTACTTTGTATCAAACGTGTAAAGAACTTTGAGGAAGGTCTTGCAATCATGAATGCAAATCCATTCGCAAACGGTTCCGTAATCTTTACACAGAGCGGTCACTATGCACGTGAATTTGCACGTCATACAGACGGCGGTATGATCGGTGTTAACGTAGGTATCCCGGTTCCGATCGGAATGTTCCCATTCAACGGACACAAACAGTCCTTCTTCGGTGATCTGCATACCCTCGGAAAAGACGGCTATCGTTTCTATACAGAACGCAGAGTCGTAACTACCCGCTGGTTTGATGAAGAAGAAAAGAAAGCAACTACTGTCTCTACATGGGATGGAACCATCTAATATCCTTAAATCTTTAGATTTTTAAAAGTGATTATATTATGGGCTATCTGTTGTTGACAGATAGCCCTTTTCGCAGTTATCATAAGAAAATAACGTTACTGTTTGCAAAACGAACAATAACAAGATAACCGTCAGACACATCAAGGGAGGGATTGCCATGCGCTCTCAACGAATTGCAGAAATAGAACAATACATTTACGCTCATAAAACCGTAACACTGGACGAACTCTGTGAAGTTTTTCAAGTATCCAAGAACACCATTCGGCGTGATATTGAAGAGATCATTCAGAATCCGGACATTGTCAAGACATACGGCGGTGTTATGATCAACACACAGACAAAAAAGCTTCTTGTTTCTTTTACCGAGCGAAATATCAACCGTCAGGATGCGAAACGGCTGATTGCTGCCAAAGCAGCTTCTTTTGTCGAGGATGGAGACAGTATCTTTATAGATTCAGGCACTACTACTTTATATATGCTGGAGTATCTGAAAAACAAAAAAATCACATTGCTAACCAACAATATTGAGGTAATGGTTCAGGCCATTCCTTATGAAAATATTAATCTGATTTCTCTGTCCGGCACTCTGAACAGAAAAACTCTTTCCCTTACCGGCAATAACGCGGCACGGCTTCTTTCTACTTATAACGTAAAAAAAGCTTTTCTTGCTGCGACTGGTATCACCATCGAAAACGGTGCGACCAACTCCTCCCCGGAAGAAACCTGCATCAAAGAAATGGCTGTGAAAAAGAGTCTGGAAAAGTATCTGCTGGTGGATTCCAGCAAATTCGGAGTAGTATCCTTGCTGACTTACAGTAACGTAGAAGACTTTACAGGAATTATCACAGATGGAGTTCCCACTGATACTTTCTGCGAATATGCAGAAGAACATCAGGTGAAGGTTATTTCTGTGTGAAAAGAATCGGACAGGAGACAGACCTGTGTCCCCTGTCCGATTTCATTCTAATGCCTTAACCTTTCTGTAAAAAGTCGACTTTGAACCAATTTTTGTTCTTCTCATTGCTTCTTCCACAGTAATAATACCTTTATCTATTTCCATCACTGCCTGGCGAAGTATCTTTTCATCTACTTCTATCGGCTTCCTGCCGGTGTACTTTCCATTCTTTTTTGCTTGTTCAATCCCGTCTCTTCGACTCGAAGCATGTTCTCGACGTGTAATAATCCTTTGAGTTACTACTACCGAAATCATTGCTGCTCGTGTCATTGCATCAACTAATATTTGTCCACTTTGATTGATGATATCTACTCCGCTTGTAATTGCTATAAAAATCGCATCCGAGAATCCTGCTGTGGTATCGGAAATTGCTTCCATAGAATCCACAATTACCTTGTCTCCATACTGTAGCGTAGACAACACTCCTGATGTAAATTGTTCTGTCACTTGTGATATTCTTCTTCTTTCAACTATCAAATTATCATTTGCTGAACGCATAGTAGTTCTAAGCAACCATTCAAATCGATCATAATAATCTAACCCAACAGACTCAAGGATATCCCAAAGATCTTCTCTATTTTCTGAAGGAGTTCTTTCAGCAATAAACGTAGGAATATAGTTCACTCTATAATATCGTTCAAGACGAAGTTCCATGTCTATTCCCGGTATCCCCTGGAACACACTTGCCGGAAGCCCATCAACAATCTCCCAATACGGACTAATTACATATTGAAAATTTTCTTCATCAAATTCTTGGTAATCAATCTGAGCCACACTAATCTTTTCCCCACTCCTCATAACTGCCTTAATAATTCCCGAATTCACATAGGACGGTGTTCCTTCAAGCGGTGTCGTTATTCTGTTTTTGGGTTGCCAATTTGTAACTACTGCTTGCATGCACTTAACCTCCTTTATTGTGATTTTAATCTGTTATAAGACTCAAGCAATATTTTCTCGTAACGTTGCTTAAGAATAATTTTATAGAATTCCTTTCGCTTTTCACTAATATTCTCCACCGAATCAATCAATTTATTAATTTTGTCTAATTCGACTCTCTTTACAATTCTAACAAGTGCGTTATTACATTCTTCAAAAGCTAAGCTTGATATAATTTCATAGTAAGAACTCTTCTTTCCGTTGTACTTTATTTGCGACGTAGGAAATTTAAAAATTCTCATATCTATTTCTTCTTGTTTTTTAAGAACCGACTCAATTTTTTCATCCGTATTCAACTGAGGAAACAAACTAGACCCATTATCAAAAACAGGCGAAAGTCTATACTTATTATCTTTTTTAATGAATCCCCAATTACTTCCGTGACGGTCAAAATTTGCAATAAATGCATCTACAATAAACATATCCCAAAACAAATCTATCGTTTGCTCCACATCTGTAAGCTTAATATTATCTTGAAGCATACCTGTGATATCTTCATAAGAGTACTGGTATTTTTCCTTATCTTGTTCAAGTGAACTATCACCAACTCCATTAAATGGCACAAACGCCTCATCTTCCCCAAGAAAATCTTGTATTACTACAACATTCTCACCATTATATGTGCCAAGCAATGTTTCCTGAGTTTCAATTCCGAGCAATGAAAAAATATGGCTTCCTAGATACTCAGAGACGTGGTTAAAACGCAGTCCCTCACGAGAATTTTTCTGAAATTTAATCAAATAAAAACGACCAGATATAAGAATAGATTTTTTTCGTTCAGCTCCTGAATAATATCTGTTTCCATCTGGATATCTGGAATAATCCATCACACTTATCACCTCAATTATATTATATTCACCTGTAGCAATAGTGTCAATAGGGTTATTATTAATTTTGACACTATTCGAATCAGACAGGGAAAGGACAGGGGACAGACCTGTGTCCCAAAATATGGGACACAGGTCTGTCCCCTGTCCTTTTCCCTGTCCGATTCGATTATTCCAGTCCTACACCCTTAAACCCAACTACATACATATCTTCTCTGTAGTTTTTCACGGTCAATTTTAGACCTTCTTCTGTAACTTCCTGGGCAATCTCTACTTCCGGATTCAGTGGTGTTATGGTTCCTTTTACATCCGGAACGAAGATCACATTTTCTCCTTCTTTCAGCCCATCCACAAACACATACAGGTCTTCCCCTTTTCGTGTAAAGTGAATCTCTTTTCCATCTTCCTGAACCTGAGATTCCCGTCCACTGCAGCGGGTACCATAGATTCCTTCTCCATTTACAGTAAGCCACTGTCCCAGAGCGAGAAGACGTTTTACCTGTTCCTCCGGAATGGTTCCGTCTGCTTTCGGACCGATGTTCAGAAGAAGATTTCCATTGTTGGCAACGGTTGCCACCAGCAGATTGATCAGTTTCGGCAGAGCAATCAGCTGATCATCACCCCCATTTTCATTATAACCAAAGGAGAGTCCCATACCACGGCACATTTCCCATTTTACTGTTCTGTCAGATTTTCCAGACTGATACTCTTTTGTGACAAAATCGTGATACAAGTCATTGAAACGGTCATTTACTACACCATCTTCTACGGTATTATAATAATGTGCCAGAAGATACGGCATCATATGTTCACTCTGTTTTGGCCATCCGATATCATTCCAGAGAACAGACGGATGATACTTGTCAATCAATTCCTGCATCTGTTTGTAGGAATAATCTGCATACTCAAAAGTCGGGCAGGCATTGGTAAAGTTTTCGCTTTCCTCAAAAATCGGATCGTTGGCAAACTGCCAGTCGATGAGTCCGGAATAATAAAGTCCCATTTTCAGTCCTGCTTCACGCACCGCATCTGTCAGCTCTCCCGTAATATCTTTCTTTGGTCCCATCTTAGCTGTGTTAAAATCCGTATAATTGCTGGGAAAAGAAACCATCATGATGTTTAGTGGTCAGCACCACATACTGTGCACCCGCTTTTTTGAAAATATCCGCCCACTGTTTCGGATCCCAGTTCTCTGCTTTCCACATAGGAATAAAGTCTTCATACTTAAAATCTTTTCCATATTTTTCAATATGATGATCATAAGAAGGACCTCTTCCCACATTGATGGAATTATAGTACCATTCTGCATAAGGATTATTGCAGAACCACTCTTCATTGGCCGGTACAGCTCCCAACTCCCATGTCCGGGGCGCATAAGCCGGAACAGAATAAATTCCCCAGTGAATAAAGATACCGAACTTACAGTCCTCGTACCATTCAGGTACCTCATGCTGATTTATGGACTCCCATGTCCCCGTATACCTTTTTGCCATAATATTTACCCTCATACCTTCTTAGGTACTGTAAAGTTTTACAGTCCTATTTTTCTTTAAAACCTTATATTTTCAAGGATTTCATCACTTTTTACGAATAAAAAAGCAATGACCCCCCTTTTT
>SFQZ01000073.1 GCA_004562915.1 bacterium | reverse complement strand
TGTTGAACAGTGTTATGACATTTTTAAATGTCTATCAGGTGTTTGAGGTTCTGGTGCCGGTGGCACTGGTTCTCGGTATGGGAATTGGTTTGTTCGGAAGTATCATTACCATTCGTAAGCATTTGAAAGTATGATAAAACGAGGGGGTGCTGTAAGTAACGCAGGTGTTATTTGCAGCACCTTTTTTGTAACATAGGTAAGGTTTTTGACTTTCCTGTGTTACAAAACACCTTGTCTTTGTTCAAATTGTGTGATGGAGTTGTGGGATGATGAATAGTAATACAAAAATCTGGCTGTCTGGTTTTGCAGGAGGCGCTGCAGTTGTGCTGGCTCTCGGTATCGGAAGTTTTTATATACAGTATGGAACACTTCCGTTTGTTGGTGATTCTGTGGTCACTGGAGAAACGGGAGAAAAAGCAGCAAAAATCGAAAGAATTATTGAAAATAATTATCTGGAAGATGTGGATGAGAAGACTTTGGCCGAAGGAATGTATGCGGGAATGATGGCGAGTCTTGGAGATAAATATTCGGGATATTATTCAGAAGATGATTATAAGAAATTGAAAGAATCGTCAGAGGGGAAATATACAGGAATCGGTCTTGTAATGGAGCAGAATCGGGAAACCGGTAAAATAACCGTAGCACAGTGCTATGCCGGCAGTCCGGCAGCAGAGGCCGGGATTCAGGCTGGTGATGAGATTTATAAGATTGGTGAGCAGCTGGCAGCCGAGTTGGATGTAACAGATATTTCCAATCAGATTAAGAATGGTGACACAAAAGAAATTGAATTGACGATAAAAAGAGAGGGGCTTGAAGAAACATTTACTGTGACGATTGTACCGGATACGGTTGAGATCCCGGTAGTGAGCAGCCGTATGCTGGAAAACTCAGTTGGGTATCTTCAGATTGCTGAGTTTACGGATGGTACTTCAGAACAATTTCGTACAGCATATCAGGAGCTTCAGGATGAAAATATGAAAGGAATGATCATTGATCTCAGAAATAATCCTGGTGGTCTTCTGGATGCGGTATGTGATACGTTAGAACAGATTCTCCCGGAAGGTTTGATTGTGTATACGGAGGATAAATATGGGAAAAGAGAAGAGCATACCTGTGACGGAGAGGCACCAATGGAAATTCCACTGGTAGTCCTTGTAAATGGTGAAAGTGCCAGCGCTGCGGAAATTTTTGCAGGGGCTGTGAAAGATCATGGAATTGCGGAACTTGTAGGTACTACCACATTTGGGAAAGGAATTGTACAGAAAATTTATACATTGTTAGATGGAAGTGCTGTGAAACTTACGGTATCCAAATATTATACACCAAATGGAATCAATATTCATGGGACCGGAATTGAACCGGACATTAAAGTGGAATGGCCGGAAGATCAAGAAGAGCAGGTCAGTCCGTCTGAGGTAAATGAGCTTTCTTTTGCTGAATGGATTCAAAAAGATAATCAGATGAAGAGAGCCTGGGAAGAGATTATATCCATGGTTGCGGAAGAAGAAGAGTAATGTTAAAATAAAAACATAATACAAGCACTATAGGGATATTAGATTACAAGGAGGAGTATCATGAGAGAGTATGTAATTACAACTGATAATACTGCGGATTTACCGTATTCCTATTATAAGCAGCATGATATTGAATATATGTATCTGACTTACCAGATGGAAGGTGAAACATATGGAAAGCAGGATGAGATGGAGTTTAAGGATTTTTATGAACGTATGAGAAAGGGATCCATGCCAACAACCTCTCAGGTGAATTCAGAAGAAGCAAAGGAAGTTCTCAGACCGCTCCTTATACAGGGGAAAGATATTCTGCATCTGGCATTTTCTTCCGGGCTTAGCGGAAGTTACAACAGTGTCCGTATGGCTGCAGAAGAACTGAGAGAAGAGTTCCCGGAAAGGAAGATTGTGGTAATTGACAGTCTGTGTGCCTCTCTTGGGGAAGGACTTTTTGTGGATAAAGCAGTGGAGATGAAAGAGGAAGGAAAGTCTCTGGAAGAAAATGCCGCATGGTTGGAAGAGCACAAATTGAATTTTTGTCATGTGTTTACCGTGGACAATCTGTTCCATCTTCACAGAGGCGGAAGAGTGTCCAAAGTAGCGGCTGTGGTAGGTACAATGATCAGCTTAAAGCCTCTTCTTTATGTGGATAATGAAGGACATCTGATCCCGCTTAAAAATGTAAGAGGACGAAGAAAATCACTGTCCGGTCTGGTGACAATGATGGAAGAACGTATCGGTGACTGGAAAGATAAGAATACAAAAATATTTATCAGTCATGGAGACTGCCAGGAAGATGCGGAGTATGTGGCCAGACTGGTGAAAGAAAAATTTGGATATGAGACATTCCTCATCAATACCATAGGAGCTACGATCGGGGCACATGCAGGCCCAGGCACGGTTGCATTGTTCTTTTTGGGAGAGTATCGTTAGAGTTTTCAAAAATTATTGTTTTTTTAAAAAATTGTGATATAATTTATTTATAAATAATTGCTGAGAGATGAAGAGCAGAGTGATTATATAAGAACTTATATATTACTTTGCTCTTTTTTATATGCCATGAAAGAAAGATTATTCAAAAAGAGTAAATTTTGTATCTTGGGAAAGGAGATTGAAAATGGGAAAACAGGAGATACTGGAGGCCATTGAAGAAAATCCAATTATTACGGCAGTAAAAGATCAGGAAGGGCTGGAAGCTTGTCTACAAACGGAATCCCGTATTGTATTTATCTTGTTTGGAGATATCTGTAATATTGCCGATATTGTAAAAAAAGTAAAAAAGTCAGGAAAGATTGCGATTGTACATATGGATCTTCTCGCAGGAATCGGAAGTAAAGAGATTGCAGTTGATTTTATTAAAGCGCAGACGGGAGCAGACGGAGTGATCTCTACCAAGCCCACCTTGTTGAGAAGAGCGAAAGAACTGGGACTTTTTACAGTGCTGCGTTTTTTTATCCTGGATTCCATGGCGCTTACGAATATCAGTAAGCAGACGGAGCAGGTAAAGCCGGATATGATGGAAATTCTGCCCGGAGTGATGCCAAAGATCACAAAACGGATCGTGAAGCAGATCAATATACCTGTGATCTGCGGTGGACTGATCTCAGATCGGGAAGATATTATAGGAGCTCTTTCCGCAGGCGCAGCAGCTATTTCATCTACGAATCAAAATGTATGGAAATTATAGGAGGGAGGAATCTGTAATGAAAGATGTAATCATTATCGGAGCAGGCGTGTCAGGATGCGCAGTGGCAAGGGAGTTATCCCGATATCAACTGGATATCTGTGTATTGGAAAAAGAAAGTGACATCTGTGAAGGAACAAGCAAAGCAAACAGTGGAATTGTTCACGGAGGATTTGATGCGGAAACCGGATCATTGAAAGCAAAGTTGAATGTGTTGGGCAATCAGATGATGGAGGAGATGTCCCGTAAACTGGATTTTGAATTTAAACGCAATGGTTCCATGGTTGTTTGTTGGAGTGAAAAAGAGAAACCGATTTTGGAGGAACTTCTGGAGCGGGGGATTAAAAACGGTGTACAGGGAATGGAGATCCTGGATCGCAGGCAGGCTCTGGAACTGGAACCAAATCTGTCTGATGAAGTGCATGCAGTGTTGCATGTGCCAACCGGAGGTATTGTATGTCCCTTTGGAATGAATATTGCTTATGCGGAAAATGCAGCATTAAACGGAGTGGAGTTCCGACTGGGAACGGAGGTGAACTCCATTGAAAAGCTGAAAGGCGGCTATCGCGTTCAGACAGATCAGGGGACGGTGGAGACAAAATACCTGATCAATGCGGCAGGGGTATATGCGGATGTATTCCACAATATGGTGAGTGAAAAGAAAATACATATCATACCGCGCAGAGGAGATTATTGTCTACTGGACAAAACGGCCGGAGGGCTGGTCAGCCATACGATTTTCCAGCTTCCATCGGAAAAAGGAAAAGGTATTCTGGTGACACCAACCATACATGGCAATCTGATGCTGGGTCCCACAGCTATTGATATCGAGAATAAAGAAGCAACAGCGACCACAGCGCAGGGGTTGAATGAAGTGATAGAAAAATGTGTAAAATCCGTAAAAAATATTCCGATGCGGCAGGTGATCACTTCATTTGCAGGATTGAGAGCACATGAGGATTATGGGGATTTTATCATCGAAGAAGTGGAAGATGCCAGAGGATTTATTGATGTGGCAGGCATTGAATCACCGGGACTTTCCAGTGCACCGGCAATTGGTTTATATGTACGGGACATTCTTGCGGGAATGACAGAGTTAAAAGAAAAAGATAATTTTGTAGAAACCAGAAAAGGTATTGTACGTTTCAGGGAACTTTCCAAAGAAGAACAAAACCGCCTGATCAAAGAGAATCCATCATACGGTCAGATTGTATGCAGGTGCGAGGAGATTACTGAGGGAGAAATATTGGATGCGATTCATCGACCGCTGGGGGCAACGACACTTGATGGAATCAAACGACGTACCAGAGCAGGTATGGGAAGATGTCAGGCAGGCTTCTGTACTCCGAAAACCATGGAAATACTTGCCAAAGAACTGCAGCTGGAACTGAAAGATATTCGTAAAAACGGAAGGAGGGACGTATGATGAAACGATGTGATCTGGTAATTGTCGGTGGAGGTCCGGCGGGTCTGGCTGCAGCAATTGCGGCAAAGAAAAAAGGAATTGATGATATTCTGATCGTAGAGCGTGATGACAGACTGGGAGGTATTCTGAACCAGTGTATTCACAATGGTTTTGGATTGCATACGTTTCAGGAGGAACTTACCGGTCCTGAATATGCATACCGTTTTATCTGTCAGGTGAAAGAACTTGAGATTCCCTGTCTGACGGGAACCATGGTCTTGGATATTACCCCGGAGAAAATCATCACAATTATGAACCGGAAAGATGGTGTCGTGCAGATTCAGGCAAAATCTATCATACTTGCCATGGGATGCAGAGAACGTCCAAGAGGAGCTTTGAATATTCCTGGTTATCGTCCGATGGGTATTTATTCAGCCGGTACGGCGCAGCGTCTGGTAAATGTGGAAGGGTATCTGCCTGGGAAGGAAGTTGTCATATTGGGTTCCGGTGATATTGGTCTGATTATGGCAAGAAGAATGACTCTCGAGGGAGCAAAAGTTAAAGTTGTTGCAGAATTGATGCCTTACTCCGGCGGTCTGAAAAGAAATATTGTACAATGTCTGGATGACTTCGGAATACCACTGAAACTTCGCCACACGGTGGTAGATATAAAAGGAAAGAAAAAACTGGAAGGTGTTACATTGGCAGAAGTAGATGAAAAAGGAAAACCTGTACCGGGAACAGAAGAATACTATTCCTGTGACACACTTCTGTTATCCTGTGGTCTGATACCGGAAAATGAACTGTCAAGAGAAATGGGTATCTCCATGAATCCGGTTACCAATGGACCGATTGTGGATGAAAGTCTTGAGTCCAGCATTTCCGGGGTATTTGTCTGCGGCAATGTGCTGCATGTACATGATCTGGTGGATTTTGTTTCAGAGGAAGCAAAATGTGCAGGCGAAAATGCAGCGGATTATATTCAGGGAAAATTGTCGAAAGTGGAGAGAGAGCCGGTTCCCGTAGAAGTGGAGGGAGGAATTCGTTATACCGTTCCTGCTTCCGTTGCACCGGAGCGTATGAGAGACAAAGTAAAGATTCGTTTTCGTACCGGAAATGTATACCGGGATTGCTATATCAGCGTATATTTGGATGAAAATCGTATCCAGCGCAAAAAGAAACAGATTGTGACTCCGGGCGAGATGGAAGAAGTTATTCTGGAAAAGACAAAAATAGAAGAAAACGGCAGACCAGGTAAAATCAGGATCGTGCTGGAACATAAGTAAAAATCCTGGAGGTGAAAAAATGGAAAAAAGAGCGTTGACCTGTATTGGATGCCCGATGGGATGTACACTGACGGTGGAACTGGAAGGCAATGAGGTAAAAAGCGTTGAACGGCGACGATTACGCCAGAAAAGAAGTCACGCATCCGACCCGTATCGTAACCAGCTCCGTCTATGTGACAGGCGGTACGATCCCGATGGTATCCGTAAAGACCGCCCATGATATTCCCAAGGAAAAGATTATGGACTGCGTGAATGAAATAAAGCGGCTGGAAGTGGACACACCGGTAAAGATCGGCCAGATTATTTTGGATAATGTTGCCGGTACAGGGGTTCCGGTGGTGGCAACATCATTCAGCAGATTGTAATAATAATCAGATGATAAAAGTACAGAACAAACATTCGGTTGTTCTGTACTTTTATTTTATATTCTGATATAATGGCAACAGAATATACAGATAATAGATTCATAGGAGGAGCTCATGGATCATTTTGAATTAGTATCAGAATACGCCCCCACCGGCGACCAGCCCCAGGCAATCGCCAGGCTGGTGGAGGGATTTAAAGAAGGAAACCAGTGTGAAACACTGCTGGGTGTTACTGGTTCCGGTAAGACATTTACCATGGCGAATGTTATTCAGGCTTTAAATAAGCCTACTTTAATATTGGCGCATAATAAAACGTTAGCGGCGCAGCTCTACGGCGAGTTCAAGGAGTTCTTCCCGGAGAATGCGGTTGAGTATTTTGTATCCTATTATGATTATTATCAACCGGAGGCTTACGTCCCTTCCACAGATACTTATATTGCCAAGGATTCTGCTGTCAATGAAGAAATTGACAAGCTCCGTTTGTCTGCCACAGCAGCCCTTTCTGAGCGGCGGGATGTGATCATTGTTTCCAGTGTATCCTGTATTTACGGAATCGGTAGTCCGAAGGATTATCAGAATATGATGATCTCTCTTCGACCCGGAATGGAAAAAGACCGGGATGATGTAATCCGAGGGTTGATTGATATGCAGTACGATCGGAATGAGATGGATTTTCACCGAGGAACTTTCCGGGTTAGGGGAGATGTGGTAGAGATTATTCCGGCATATGAGTCGGATGTAGCCGTCAGGGTGGAATTCTTTGGCGATGAGGTGGACAGGATCACTGAGGTGGATGTACTTACCGGAGAAATAAAAAGAGAGCTGAATCATATCGCACTGTATCCGGCATCCCATTATGTGGTGCCTATGGAGAGGATTCTTGAGGCTTCCAAAGATATTGAGAAAGAACTGCAGGAGCAGGTGGCTTACTTTAAAAGTGAGGACAAACTGCTGGAAGCACAGCGAATCAGTGAGAGGACCAATTTTGATCTGGAAATGATGAAAGAGACAGGATTTTGTTCGGGAATAGAGAATTATTCCCGGCATCTGGCAGGATTGAAACCGGGAGAACCGCCATATACTCTGATGGATTATTTTGGGGATGATTATCTTATGATTATTGATGAGTCGCACATGACGATTCCACAGATACGCGGTATGTATGCAGGGGATCAGTCAAGAAAGAGTACTCTGGTGGATTATGGGTTCCGACTGCCATCAGCAAAAGACAATCGTCCATTGAATTTTGAAGAATTTGAAGAGAGAGTGGATCAGATTATGTTTGTTTCCGCTACTCCCGGTTCCTATGAGGAAAATCATGAGCTTTTGCGTGCGGAACAGATCATTCGTCCGACCGGACTGCTGGATCCGTATGTGGAAGTACGGCCCGTAGAAGGACAAATTGATGATCTGGTAAGTGAAGTTAATAAAGAGGTAGAGAAACATAATAAGATACTGGTTACGACTTTGACAAAAAGAATGGCAGAGGAACTGACAGATTATATGCGGGATATGGGAATCCGGGTGAAATATTTACATTCGGATATCGATACACTGGAAAGGACTGAGATTATCCGCGACATGCGTTTGGATGTTTTTGATGTACTGGTCGGAATCAATCTTTTGAGAGAAGGACTGGATATTCCGGAGATTTCCCTTGTTGCAATATTGGATGCGGATAAGGAAGGGTTCCTCCGTTCAGAGACATCCTTGATTCAGACGATTGGCCGTGCTGCAAGAAATGCAGAAGGACATGTAATCATGTATGCGGATATCATTACTGAATCCATGCATCATGCAATTGAAGAAACTGAAAGACGACGGAAAATCCAGGAGCAGTATAATAAAGAACACGGAATTACACCGAAGACGATTAAAAAAGCAGTACGTGATCTGATCAGCATATCAAAGGAAGTGGCGAAGACAGAAAAGGCTCTGGAAAAAGATATGGAATCTATGAGCCGTAAGGAACTGGAAGAGCTGATTGCGAAGGTGCAGAAACAGATGAAAGCGGCAGCAGCTGAACTGAATTTTGAAATGGCTGCTGAACTTAGGGATAAAATGGTAGAATTGAAGAAAAATCTCAATGAATTGGAATAAAAAAATATTTTTTTTAAAATACCCATTGACAAATAAATATCGCAGTGCTATCTTAAGAACATAGATGTTAGCACTCCACGAAGATGAGTGCTAATAATCAAGGCAGACACAAGACAAAGTATAGGGAGAAGAGGTGAAACTCAGTGAACGATCTGGATGAAAGAAAGCGTATCATCTTAAAAGCTATCATTAAAACATATCTTGAGACAGGAGAGCCGGTAGGTTCAAGAACAATTTCCAAATATACGGATTTGAATCTGAGTTCCGCTACGATTCGAAATGAAATGTCTGATCTGGAAGATTTGGGATACATTATTCAGCCGCATACATCGGCAGGAAGAATTCCTTCCGATAAAGGATATCGCCTGTATGTGGATGAACTGATGAAAGAAAAAGAGCAGGAAGTATCCGAAATCAAAGAGATGATGATTGAAAAGACCGATCGTATGGAAAAAGTATTAAAGCAGGTGGTAAAAATTCTTGCTTCTAATACTAATTATGCAACGATGATTACCGGTCCCACGTATCATCATAATAAAATTAAATTTATTCAGTTGTCAAAACTGAATCAGGAACAGCTTCTGGCAGTCATCGTAGTGGAGGGTAATCTGGTCAAGAATCAGATCGTTACCGTAGATGAACCGATTGATGATGAACAGATCTTGAAGCTGAATCTGCTTATGAATACACAGCTCAATGGTCTTACGATTGAAGAAATTAATTTAGGATTGATTACAAAGCTTAAGGAGCAGGCAGGTGTTCACAGCGGAGTGGTAAGTATTGTGTTGGATGCTGTGGCGGAGGCTATTTCTCCGGATGAGGAAGAGGTACCGGTCTATACCAGCGGAGCGAATAATATTTTCAGATATCCGGAACTTGCGGACAGCAGTAAAGCAAGTGAATTGATTTCTGCATTTGAAGAAAAGAAACAGCTGGTGGCAATGTTTAAAGATACCGTCTCCGATTCAGGAGAGAATACGGGGATTCAGGTATATATAGGTAATGATGGGCCGATTTCTACTATGAAAGATTGTAGTGTGGTGACAGCCTCCTATGATCTGGGGGATGGAATGAAAGGAACCATCGGTATTATTGGTCCAAAACGTATGGATTACGAAAATGTAGTCGATAACCTGAAAACACTGAAAGTTCAGTTGGATAATATATTCAAAAAGCCGTAGAAAGGTGGAATGTAAAACATGACAGAAGAAAACAAAAAATCTTCCGAGGAAATGACAGAAGATGTAAATACAGCAGATACTCAAGAAGAAGTTTCTGCTGACACAGAAACTCCTGAAAACAAAGATAATGTAAAGGAGAGTACTTCTGAATCGGTAGAGTATGAGGAAAAAGAAGCGAAAGCAGAGGAAAAGCCAGATTCTTCGGAAGAGGCAAAAGAGAAAAAGTTCTTCGGAAAGAAAAAAGAGAAGAAAGATAAAAAAGATGAAAAGATTGAAGAACTCACCGATCAGGTAAAACGTCAAATGGCAGAGTTTGACAATTACAGAAAGCGTACGGAAAAAGAAAAAGCAAGCATGTATATCATTGGCGCAAAAGACATAGTGGAGAAGATTCTTCCGATTGTAGATAACTTTGAAAGAGGTCTTGCTACAGCGGAAGGAAGTGAAGATCCTTTTGTGCAGGGAATGGAAAAAATATACAAACAGCTTCTTACTACTCTTGATGAAATGGGGGTAAAACCGATTGAGGCTGTAGGCACCGAGTTCAATCCGGATTTCCATAATGCTGTGATGCATGTGGAAGATGAGAACTTTGGCGAGAATATCATAGCCGAGGAATTCCAGAAAGGTTATATGTATAAAGATTTTGTGGTACGCCACAGTATGGTAAAAGTAGCCAACTAATATCTGCCTTGCCTGAGGTAATGAAAGACACAGACAGAGCAATTCAGATAGATAGTAATTCAAATGATTCAGCATATATTATTAGGAGGAAAAAATCATGGGAAAAATTATTGGTATTGACTTAGGTACAACTAACAGCTGTGTAGCTGTTATGGAAGGTGGAAAACCAACCGTTATTACAAATGCAGAAGGTTCCAGAACAACACCATCCGTTGTAGCATTTACAAAAACCGGAGAAAGACTGGTAGGTGAACCTGCAAAACGTCAGGCTGTGACCAACGCAGACAAAACAATCTCTTCTATTAAGAGACACATGGGTACAGATTACAGAGTAACAATTGATGATAAAAAGTACTCTCCACAGGAGATTTCTGCTATGATCCTGCAGAAGATGAAGTCAGATGCAGAAAACTATCTGGGCGAAAAAGTAACAGAAGCAGTTATCACTGTTCCGGCTTACTTCAATGATGCTCAGCGTCAGGCAACCAAAGATGCAGGTAAAATTGCCGGTCTGGATGTAAAACGTATTATCAATGAGCCTACAGCAGCAGCTCTGGCTTATGGTCTGGACAATGAAAATGAGCAGAAGATCATGGTATATGACCTTGGTGGCGGTACATTCGATGTATCCATTATTGAGATTGGTGACGGAGTTATCGAAGTACTTTCCACTGCCGGTAATAACCGTTTGGGTGGAGATGACTTTGACCAGAAGATTGCAGATTATATGTTGTCTGAGTTCAAGAGAACAGAAGGTGTAGACCTTTCCAATGATAAGATGGCACTGCAGAGAATCAAAGAAGCAGCAGAAAAAGCTAAGAAAGAGCTGTCTTCTTCCACAACAACTAATATCAACCTGCCTTTCATCACAGCAACAGCAGATGGACCGAAACATTTTGATATGAACCTTACAAAAGCAAAATTTGATGAACTGACACATGATCTGGTAGAAAAGACAGCAGAACCTGTAAGAAGAGCACTGGCTGATGCGGGTCTGACAGCATCTGAACTGAGCAAGGTATTGTTGGTAGGTGGTTCTACACGTATTCCGGCTGTACAGGATAAAGTAAGACAGCTGACAGGACATGAGCCGAGCAAATCATTGAACCCGGATGAGTGTGTAGCGCTGGGAGCTTCTGTACAGGGTGGTAAACTCGCAGGTGATGCAGGTGCTGGTGATATCCTTCTTCTGGATGTTACTCCACTGTCACTGTCTATCGAAACCATGGGAGGTATCGCAACAAGACTGATTGAGAGAAATACAACAATTCCTACAAAGAAGAGTCAGATCTTTTCAACAGCAGCAGATAACCAGACAGCTGTAGATATTAACGTAGTACAGGGTGAGAGACAGTTCGCAAAAGACAATAAATCCCTTGGACAGTTCCGTCTGGATGGTATTCCGCCAGCAAGAAGAGGTGTTCCACAGATTGAAGTTACTTTTGATATTGATGCAAATGGTATCGTAAATGTATCTGCAAAAGACCTGGGTACAGGAAAAGAACAGCATATTACAATCACAGCCGGATCCAATATGTCTGATTCCGACATTGAGAAAGCTGTAAAAGAAGCAGCTGAGTACGAAGCTCAGGATAAGAAAAGAAAAGAAGCAATTGACACAAGAAATGATGCAGATGCTATGGTATTCCAGACAGAGAAAGCATTGGAAGAAGTAGGCGATAAGATTGATGTTAATGATAGAACAGCAGTAGAAGCTGATCTGAATGCACTGAAAGATTTGATTGCAAAAGCACCTGTTGATAATATGACAGATGCTCAGGTGGAAGAAATCAAAGCCGGAAAAGAAAAACTGATGCAGAGTGCACAGAAACTGTTTGCAAAAGTGTATGAACAGTCTCAGGCCGGAGCACAAGGAGCAGCCGGCGCTGGTCCTGACATGGGCGGTGCAGCACAGGGCGGCAGCGAAGCTGGTTATGGCGATGATGTAGTAGATGCCGATTACAAGGAAGTATAATCCGAATTAAAATTCTAATACCCTAAAGGGACGGGGATGCTTTTAGTGTCTCCGTCCTTAAAGTTGTGAAAGGTGACGAAAATGGCAGATAAAAGAGATTATTATGAGGTTCTTGGGGTCGACAGAGGCGCCGATGATGCAACACTGAAAAAAGCATACCGTAAACTGGCGAAAAAATATCATCCCGATATGAACCCTGGAGATAAAGAAGCAGAGCAGAAGTTTAAAGAGGCTACAGAGGCTTATAGTATCTTAAGTGATCCTGAGAAAAGAAAAACATATGATCAGTTTGGTCATGCAGCTTTTGAAAATGGCGGAGCAGGTGGAGCCGGTGGTTTTGATGGTTTTAATTTTAATGGCGGCGATATGGGCGACATTTTCGGTGATATTTTCGGAGATCTGTTCGGCGGCGGAAGAGGTAGAAGAGCAAATAATGGTCCTATGAAGGGTGCCAATCTGAGGGCAGTTGTTCACATCACTTTTCAGGAAGCAGTCTTCGGATGTGAAAAGGAACTGGAGCTGACATTGAAAGATACTTGTAAGACCTGCGGAGGTAATGGTGCGAAACCGGGTACATTCCCGGAGACATGTCCGAAGTGTAACGGTTCCGGTCAGGTAGTCTATACGCAGCAGTCGATGTTCGGTATGGTTCGGAATGTACAGCCATGTCCGGACTGTCAGGGAACAGGAAAGATTATTAAAGAAAAATGTCCGGAGTGCCGCGGTACAGGATTTACTTCCAGCAGAAAGAAAATTCAGGTATCCATTCCGGCTGGTATTGATGATGGACAGAGCATCCGTATCCGTGAAAAAGGTGAACCAGGCACCAATGGCGGACCGAGAGGTGATCTACTGGTAGAAGTTCAGGTGGCTCGACATCCGATTTTCCAGAGACAGGATATGAATATTTTCTCCACCGCACCGATTACATACGCACAGGCAGCACTGGGCGGTACAATTCGGATTAATACGGTAGACGGAGAAGTAGAATACGAAGTAAAACCGGGAACTCAGACCGATACCAAAATCCGCCTGCGCGGAAAAGGTGTTCCGTCTCTGCGCAACAAAAATGTACGCGGTGATCATTACGTAACTCTTGTAGTACAGGTACCTACCAAGCTTTCCGAGGAAGCAAAAGAAGCTCTTCGCGAATTTGATGCTGCATGTGGAAATCGTCCTTCCACAAAAGGGCAGGACAAAGAGAAGAAAAAGAGATTTATGGATAAATTAAAAGAGACATTTGAGGATTAACTATCAGTCGGCTTTGTTTTACAGAGCCGGCTTTTATGTTACGATGTTGGAGTGCCAAACGTCATAGTATAAAAGACCCTCCGGTAATTTTCTTTTGGCTAACAGGTTGCACTTTCATGAGAATTACGGTATAGTTAAATCAATTATGCGCATATGAGGTGAAATATTATGAAATGGAAGAAGTTTAAGATAAAAACTACCACGGAAGCGGAGGATATCATTATCAGTACCCTGTATGATATCGGTCTGGAAGGAGTGCAGATTGAGGACAAAGTTCCACTTACTGCTCTGGAAAAAGAGCAGATGTTTGTAGATATTCTGCCAGAAGGTCCAGAGGATGATGGAATTGCATATTTGAGTTTTTTTGTAGAGGAAGATGAAAACGGACAATTAGTGATGAATGGTATTCCTACGGATGAGGAAGCTATACTAACTTCTGTAAAAGAAGAACTGGATGCTCTCCGGATATTCTGTGACATAGGCGAAGGCAGTATCGCTATTGATGAGACGGAAGATATTGACTGGATCAATAACTGGAAGCAATATTTTAAACAGTTTTATGTGGATGATATTTTGATCATTCCTTCCTGGGAAGAGGTAAAAGAGGAAGATAAAGATAAAATGATCATTCATATTGATCCTGGTACAGCTTTTGGAACCGGTATGCATGAGACAACACAGCTGTGTATCCGTCAGCTGAGAAAATATGTCACATCAGAGACTCAATTGCTGGATGTGGGGACTGGAAGCGGAATTTTATCCATTATTGCATTGAAAATGGGGGCAAAACACGCAATTGGAACGGATTTGGATCCTTGTGCGGTACCTGCTGTGGGGGAGAATAAAGAAGTTAATGGAATTGCTGCGGAAGATTTCGAGATGATGATCGGTAATATTATTGATGATAAAGAGGTGCAGGATCAGGTTGGATACGAAAAATATGATATCGTGGTGGCAAATATCCTGGCAGATGTTCTTGTACCACTGACACCTGTGATTATCAATCAGATGAAACCGGGTGGAATCTATATCACTTCCGGAATTATTGATGAGAAGGAAGAGACTGTAACAGAGGCTGTTAAGGCGGCAGGTCTTGAGATTGTAGAAATCACTTATCAGGGTGAGTGGGTATCTGTCACTGCCAGAAAGCAGGTATAAGTATGTATCGTTTCTTTGTCAAAGAAAGTCAGATTGATTGGGAACAGAAAAAAATAAGTATTACAGGATCTGATGTAAATCATATCAAAAATGTTCTTCGAATGAAGAATGGAGAAGAGGTTTTGATCAGTGACGGGGAATGCCTCGAGTATACCTGCCGAATTGATGAAATGAATCAGGGAGAAGTTATCCTTTCCATTACGGACAGGAGAGAGGCAGAAAGAGAACTGCCCTCACGGATTTATCTGTTCCAGGGGCTTCCCAAAAGTGATAAGATGGAGCTAATCATACAGAAGGCGGTAGAACTGGGGGTTTATGAGATCATTCCTGTGGATATGAAAAGAACTGTGGTAAAGCTTGACGATAAAAAGCAGGAGATAAAGCTGCGGCGCTGGCAGGGAATATCGGAAAGTGCAGCGAAGCAGTCAAAACGGATCGTAATTCCGCAGATTCATCCAGTGATGAGATTTTCAGAAGCACTTAAATATGCAGAAAATCTGGATGTTCGGTTGATGCCCTATGAACTGGCGGAAGATATGCAATATACGAGAAAAATTCTCGGCAAAATTCAACCTGGACAGAGTATAGGTGTCTTTATCGGTCCCGAAGGAGGATTTGCACCGGAAGAAGTGGAAGCAGCACTTCAAAGTCAGGTACAGTCGATTACCCTGGGAAAACGAATTCTGAGAACAGAAACTGCAGGAATGACAGTATTATCGATCCTGATGTTTTTGATGGAAGACAAAAAACAGTAGAAAGATAATGGGACAGAAAAGAGGAAAAACATGGAGGCATATTTGGATAATTCCGCCACGACCAGATGTTATGAAGAAGTACGGGATGTGGTGGTAAAAACCATGATGGAGGATTACGGGAATCCCTCATCCATGCATATGAAAGGCGTTGAGAGTGAAAAATATCTGAAAGAGGCAGCATCCCAGATTGCCAGAACTTTGAAAGTCGGAGAGAAAGAAATATATTTTACCTCGGGAGGAACCGAATCCAATAACTGGGCGCTTATTGGAACTGCATTAGCCAATCAGAGAACAGGTAAACACATAATTACTACAAAAATCGAGCATCCGGCTGTTTCTGCACCGTGTGAATTCCTGGAAAGTCAGGGATTTACAGTGACACGTCTGGGCGTGGATCAGGAGGGAAAAATTTCCCTACAGGAATTGGAAGAAGCGATTACTCCGGAGACGATTCTGATTTCTGTGATGTATGTGAATAATGAAATAGGTACGGTACAGTCGATTGCTGAAATTGGAGAATTGATCAAAAAGAAAAATCCAAAAACATATTTTCATGTGGATGCGATCCAGGCTTATGGAAAATACAGGATTTTACCAAAAAAAATGAAAATTGATATGCTTTCCGCAAGTGGTCATAAGATTCATGGTCCCAAAGGAATCGGCTTTTTATATATCAGTGATAAAGTAAAGATATTTCCTTATATTTATGGCGGCGGTCAGCAAAAAGGCATGCGTTCCGGGACGGATAATGTTTCGGGAGCAGCCGGATTAGGAAAAGCAGCGGATATCGTATACAGGAATCTGGAGAAAAACACAGCTTCCATGACAGAACTTCGCCAGTATTTTGTAGAAGGACTGGAAAAACTGGAACAGGTGGTGGTGCATGGACCAAAAGGAGAAACGTGTGCACCCCATATTGTAAGCGCAGCTTTTGTAGGGGTGAGGAGTGAAGTTCTTTTGCACACGCTGGAAGACAGAGGAATCTACGTGTCGGCAGGGAGTGCATGTTCCACACATAAAAGAAGCGGAAGTCCTACATTGACAGCGGTAGGTATTCCGAAAGAACAGATGGAATCCACGGTAAGATTCAGCTTTTGCGAAACTACCACGAAAGAGGAATTGCAATATACACTGGAGGTTCTGAAAGAGGTGCTGCCTTTACTGCGGCGTTATGCAAGAAGATAGACGGAGGTTTTCATTAGATGTTTAAGGCTTTTTTAGTTAAATATGCAGAAATCGGAATAAAAGGAAAAAACAGATATATGTTTGAGGATGCTCTGATCCGTCAGATGGAATATGTACTGAGGGAAGTAGAGGGGACTTTTCAAGTTTCCAAAGAACAGGGAAGAATCTATGTGCAGACAGAAGGAGAGTTTGATTATGACGAAGCACTGGAGGCGCTGAAACGCGTCTTTGGTATAGCTTTTATCTGTCCGGTAGTGATTAAAGAAGATGAAGGTTTTGATAAACTAGCTCAAGATGTACTGGAATATGTGGGGCAGATGTATACGGATAAACAAAAGACATTTAAAGTTCATGTTCGCCGAGCAAAGAAAACGTATCCTGGTACATCAATGGAACTGAATGCGAAGCTGGGAGAGAAAATTCTGGATACGTATCCCGAGATGAGTGTAGATGTTCATGAACCGGATATTTTGCTTACCGTAGAGATCAGAGAAAAAGTATATATTTATTCAGAATCTATTCCGGGACCGGGCGGTATGCCGATCGGTACCAATGGAAAAGCGATGTTGCTTTTATCGGGCGGAATTGACAGCCCCGTGGCAGGATATATGATCGCAAAGCGCGGAGTGAAAATAGATGCTGTATATTTCCATGCTCCTCCGTATACCAGTGAGAGAGCAAAACAGAAGGTAGTTGATCTGGCAAAGTTGGTGGCAAGATACAGTGGTCCTATCAATCTTCATGTGGTTAATTTTACAGATATTCAGTTATATATTTATGAGAAATGTCCCCATGAAGAACTGACGATCATCATGCGCCGTTATATGATGAAAATCGCTGAAGTAATCGGAAAAAAGACAGGATGTCTCGGTCTTATTACCGGAGAGAGTATCGGTCAGGTGGCCAGTCAGACTGTACAGAGCCTTGCAGCAACCAATGAAGTATGTACGATACCGGTATTTCGTCCCGTTATCGGCTTTGATAAACAGGAAATTGTGGATATTTCTCTGAAAATCAATACGTATGAAACGTCTATTCAGCCATATGAGGATTGTTGTACCATCTTTGTTGCAAAACATCCGGTTACAAAACCAAATATCAATGCGATTAAAAAATCAGAGATGAAACTGGAAGAAAAAATTGATGAAATGCTGGAAACAGCAATCAATACGGCAGAAGTGATCCGTGTTGAGTAAATAGAAAAGGCCGCCGCAATAAAGCGGCGACCTGGTTTCATCAACAGAGATCTAATTAGATGATATAAGGTTTTAATACAACAAGTACATCTTCCAGATTAGAACCTTCCGCATGAATGTTCAGATCAATTGGTTTGGAAAGATCCAGACTGAAAATGCCCATGATTGATTTGGCGTCGATAACATATCTTCCGGACACAAGATCAAAATCGAAATCATATTTAGAGATGTCATTTACAAATGCTTTTACTTTGTCGATGGAATTAAGTGAAATACTAACTGTTTTCATTTTATACGTCCCTCCCAAAATACAGAATGTTTTTTTAAATCTGACTAAGTTAATCTTACCTTTTCGAGCATTAAAAGTCAAGGTGAAAGCATACAAAGATTATGTAAAATAAATTGATAATGTGATATGAAATCACGAAAAGAAAGAGGAAAAAATATGAAAGGTAGAGTTGCATTGCACAATTTAGGCTGCAAAGTAAACGCATATGAGACAGAGGCTATGCAGCAGATGCTGGAAGCAGCAGGATATGAGATCGTACCGTTTGCTCCGGGCGCGGATGTTTACGTGATCAATACCTGTACGGTGACCAATATTGCGGACCGTAAGTCACGACAGATGCTTCATAAAGCAAAAAAAATGAATCCGGAAGCTGTTGTGGTGGCAACAGGTTGTTACGTACAGACGGGAAAAGAAAAAGCGCAGGCAGATTCGTCTATCGATCTGATAATTGGCAATAATAGGAAAAAGGAACTGGTTTCTATATTGGAGCAGTTCATGGCAGACAGGATAAGAAAACAGGAAATGGAGGATATCAGTCATACAAAACAATATGAAGAACTGAAAATTGATCGAACGGAAGAGCATACGAGGGCTTATATTAAAGTACAGGATGGATGTAATCAGTTCTGTACCTATTGTATGATTCCTTATGCGAGAGGACGTGTGCGCAGCAGAAAAACGCAGGATGTGGTGGAAGAGGTAAAACGTTTGGCTGCATCCGGCTGTCAGGAAGTGGTTCTTACCGGAATCCACTTAAGTTCTTACGGGATCGATCGAAAGGAGGATGGAGAGAATCTTCTCTCTCTGATTCAGGCGGTGCATCAGGTGGACGGAATTTCCCGGATTCGTCTGGGATCATTAGAACCGGGAATTGTGACAGATGAGTTTGCAGGTACGATATCGAAATTATCGAAAGTATGCCCTCATTTTCATCTGTCTCTACAGAGCGGGTGTACAGAGACACTTAAAAGGATGAACCGTAGATACACAGCACAGGAGTATAAAGAAAAGTGTGATATTCTTCGCAGATACTATAAAGATCCTGCATTGACTACCGATGTGATCACCGGATTTCCGGGAGAAACAGAAGAAGAATTTGTCCAGTCCCGTGCATTCGTGGATGCAATCGGTTTTTATGAGACACATATTTTTCCATATTCCAAAAGAGAAGGAACAAAAGCAGCTGTTATGCCGGATCAGATTCCTGAACAAATAAAAAAAGAACGGAGTAAGCAGCTAATTGAACTTGGGAAAAAACACAGAGAGGACTATATGCGCCGGTTTATCGGACAGGTGAGAGAAGTATTATTTGAGGAAAAGCAGGAAATAGAGGGTATTTCCTGTTGGGTTGGACATACTATGGAATACCTGAAAGTAGCAATCGTATCCAGTGAAAATATGGAGAATCAAAAGGTTCCGGTAAAATTGAATAAAATCTGTCAGGGAGAAATTCTGATGGGAGAAACGGATGCCCGGAATTTTCAGAGCTAGTTCAGTGAATTGTCATAAAATTTTCATTGAATTTTTGAATGTTCTGTATTAGAATAGAATAGATATCAAGTATAATCAAGGACGTGAAAACATGGCAAATTTAAGTAATACACAGTATTTTAAAGTAAAAACGGAACCGGAGGTTCAGGTAAAAGAAGTTCTGGATGTCGTGTATACCGCAATGGAAGAAAAGGGATATAATCCAGTTAATCAGATTGTAGGGTATATTATGTCCGGAGATCCCACGTATATAACCAGTTATAAAGGTGCCAGAAGCATGATTATGAAAGTTGAGAGAGATGAACTGGTCGAGGAACTGTTAAAAGAGTATATTAAGAACAGATCCTGGGAGAACCGCTGATGAGGATTCTGGGGCTTGATTATGGATCAAAGACGGTGGGAGTCGCCGTCAGTGATCCTCTGGGTCTGACCGCTCAGGGTGTGGAGATTATCCGGCGTAAATCAGAGAATAAGATGCGACAGACTCTGGCAAGAATTGAGGAACTGATTGCACAGTATCAGGTAGAGAAAATTGTGCTGGGATTACCAAAGAA
>SFQZ01000072.1 GCA_004562915.1 bacterium | reverse complement strand
GATCCGCGACTGCTCAACCTTCCCGTTCCTGGACAATCACTTTATCCGCTTCTGCATCATGAAACCAGAGCAGAATGACAGGCTGTTGGAAGCATTCCGAGAGAAGCTGAATAAATGATAAAATAATTTTGTTCTGTATATAAAATGTTGAGGCAGATGGAGCCTATGTGGCGTATCAATATCAGTCCGCTTTCCCAATGATATTGATACGCCACACAGGCTCCATCTGCCATTCTACTTTACTGGCTATACAGAACAAAATATATTCATCTTTTAAAGTGACACTGCTAACTGGGTATGTTGCACAGCAACACTCATATCACAACAACTATAAATAAAACATGCTATATCTTAAACAAGCATTCGTTGTTTGTTAAACTACTGACAGTTGAATAATACCGCTTGCAAAATCTTCATTTCTAAAGCATACAAAAAACTCTGTTTCTTCTATTGCAAGAGATGTGGGATATAGTGATTATGTTACTTTTTCAAAGACATTTAAGCGAGTTATGGGATTGAATCCCCGCGCATATAGAAAAATTCATACTACCCTTTGAAGTGTAATCCTATTTGGAGGACCATTTCAAAAACATATTTGCCGCTACTATTTTGTATCGTTAGAGATGCTTTTGAACAAAGACCGTGCTCCATTTCAGAAACATTGGAACAAGCGAGCCTGAATATCCACTGTTTACGGAGACTTAAGCGCGACGGCTCACCGGAGCGTTTTAGTCGAAGTTAACAGTTAGATGAAGGGGAGTGTATCATTGAAAATCAAACAGCGATATCTGATTCGACTCCGGAATATCTCCAAAGATATGCAGATCATCCATAAAATCAATCACATTCTTACTGACCTTTGTTCTCTGTCGGAAATCATCCTTCGACAAGAATTGTCCGTCTCTGGCTGCCAGTACCACCGCATCAGCCGCTTTGTCTCCCAGACCTTCGATACTGTCCAGTGCCGGCATCAGTTTCCCATTTACGATCTGGAAACGATGAGCCTGGGCCTTATACAGATCTACCTCTGTAAAATCAAATCCCCGGGCATACATTTCCTGTACGATTTTCATGTCTTTCAGGGTATCCTGTTCTTTTTTCGTCAGGGTATCGCTTCGCTTTTTATAATCCGCCAGATAATATTCCAGCCGGTCTCTTCCCATACACATCAGCTCATAAGAAAATGCCGATGCTCTGATACTGAAATACGCCGCATAGTATGCCAGCGGATAAAAGATTTTATAATAAGCAATTCGGTAGGCCATCATTACATATGCTGCCGCATGGGCTTTCGGGAACATATACTTGATCTTCTTACAGGACCAGATATACCAGTCCGGTACATCATGGGCTTTCATCTCTTCTTCCCACTCCGGTTTCAGACCTTTTCCTTTACGGACACTCTCCATAATCGTAAAGGACTGCTCACTGTCCAGCCCCTTGTTGATCAGATAGATCATAATATCGTCTCGGGTACAGATTGCCGTGGAAATCGTAGCTTTTCCTTCCTCAATAAGTGTCTGGGCATTTCCCAGCCACACATCGGTACCATGAGACAATCCCGATATACGAATCAGATCTGAAAATGATGTCGGTTTGGTATCAAGAAGCATCTGAATAACAAAATCTGTTCCAAACTCCGGTACTCCCAGACAGCCCAACGGGCATCCACCGATATCTTCCGGTGTAATTCCCAGAGCTTCCGTACTTTTAAACAATGACATTACTTCTTTATTATCAAGAGGAATTGTCTGCGCCTCCAGACCTGTCAGATCTTCCAGCATACGGATCATGGTAGGATCATCATGACCCAGTATATCCAATTTTAAAAGATTGGCATCAATGGAGTGATAGTCAAAATGGGTAGTTATTATATCCGTATCCGTATCATTCGCCGGATGCTGAACAGGAGTAAAGGAATTAATGTCTTCCCCAAAAGGAAGAACGATAATTCCACCCGGATGCTGTCCGGTCGTCCTTCGAATTCCGGTACATCCCTGCACGATCCGGTCAATCTCGCAGTTTCTTTTATGAATTCCTCTTTCTTCGTAATAGTTTTTTACATAGCCGAAAGCAGTCTTATCCGCCAACGTACCAATAGTTCCCGCCCGGAATGTCTGTCCTGCTCCGAAGATAACCTCCGTATACTTATGCGCCTTACTCTGATATTCTCCCGAAAAGTTCAGGTCAATATCCGGCTCTTTATTTCCTTTAAATCCAAGGAACGTCTCAAACGGGATATCAAATCCCTCCTTCACAAGAGGTGCTCCGCAGTTTGGGCAGACCGCATCCGGCATATCACAACCGGCTCTTCCGGTATACGCTTTTACTTCAGGGGAATCAAAATCATAATAATGGCATTTCTCGCAGTAATAATGAGGACTCAGAGGATTTACTTCTGTGATTCCGGCCATGGTTGCCACAAAAGAAGATCCTACTGATCCACGGGATCCCACCAGATATCCGTCTTCATTGGATTTCCATACCAGTTTCTGAGCAATGATATACATAACCGCATAACCATTGGAAATAATAGAATTCAATTCTCTTTCCAAACGGGCGGATACGATCTCCGGAAGATTCTCCCCATATATCTCATGTGCACGGTTATAACAGATTTCTCTCAACATATTATCCGAATTTTCAATAACCGGAGGGAACTTTCCATCACGAATCGGGCACACACGATCACACATTTCCACAATTTTATTTGGATTGGTAATAACGACCTCTTCCGCCTTCTCCGCCCCCAGATATTCAAATTCTTTCAGCATCTCTTCGGTATTCCGCAGATACAGCGGAGCCTGATCATCCGCATCGGAAAATCCTTTTCCTGTCATGATAATTCTGCGGTATATCTCATCCTCCGGATCTATAAAATGAACATCACAGGTTGCCACTACCGGTTTATGGAACTGCTCCCCCAACTTGACAATCCTTCGGTTCAGATCCCGCAGATCTTCTTCCGATGTTACATTATCCCTGTTTTCATCCCGGATCATAAACATATTATTGCCGATGGGCTGTATCTCCAGATAGTCATAAAATTCCACCAGACGGGCAATCTCCGAATCCGGTGCATCTCCGACAATAGCCTGAAACAGTTCACCGGCCTCGCAGGCCGAACCGATCATCAGACCCTCCTTATACTGCAGATATACACTTTTGGGAATTCTCGGACGTCTGTTATAATAATCCAGATGAGATTTTGACACCAGACGATACAAATTTACCCTTCCCACTTCACTGGTAGCAAGAATAATTGCATGATAAGTCGGAAGTTTTTTAATTGTATCCGCAGACATTTTTCCTGCTTCATTTAACTGATCGAGATTTGTTATGTCTCTTTCTTTACACATTTTTACAAACTTCACAAAAATCTCAGCCGTACAGGCGGCATCATCCACCGCACGATGATGATTCTGCAAAGAAACATTCAAAGCCTTTGCCACTGTATCCAACTTAAACCGATTCAGTCCCGGCAAAAGCATCCTGGCCATTCCGACGGTATCCACATACGTAAATTCCTGCTCAATTCCCATTCTTTTGCAGTTTTCTATGATAAAACTCATATCAAACCCGGCATTGTGGGCTACCATAACGGCTCCTTCCGAAAACTTTAAAAACTTAGGCAAAATCTCTTCAATGGTCTCCGCATCCATTACCATACTGTCATTGATACTGGTCAGCTGTTCGATTTTAAACGGAATCGGTACCTGTGGATTAACAAACACAGAAAAACGATCTTTAATTTCTCCTTTTTCCACACGGACTGCACCGATCTCAATGATCCGGTTAGATACCGGACTGAAACCGGTAGTTTCAATATCAAAAACAACATAGGGCTGATCAAGACTCTGCCCCTGGCTGCCTGTTACCATCCCTTTCAAATCATCTACCAGATAGGCTTCCACCCCATAAATAACTTTAAAAGGCGGATACACCTTTTTCAGTTCATCTTTGGTCGCTTCCGGATGTTCTTTCTGGTAATTTTTTCTATAATCACTGACAATATCATCATACGCATGATTTGCTTCCGGAAATGACTGCACAACACCGTGATCGGTTATGGCAATGGCCGGATGACCCCATTTATACGCTCTTTTTACGAGAACACTGGCATCCGTAACCCCATCCATATCACTCATCTTTGTATGGCAATGAAGCTCCACTCTTTTTTCCGGACTATTGTCCATTCGGGTGGTGGTAAAATCAGCAGTTTTCTTAATACCAGTCAGTGAGCCAATCGTAATCTCATGATCAAACTTATCTATGGTAGTTACGCCTTTCAGCTTCAGAAAAGCTCCTTTTTTCACGCCCTGGCTGATCTCCGGTACCTGTTCGTTATGAAGAAAAATCTTTACCGTGATGGTATCTGTAAAATCAGTAATATTGAACATATAAATTGTTTTCTCATTCCTGATTTCTCTGGCTTCCACCGAAGTCACCTGACCTCTGATGGTTACCTCTCCCATTTCCCCGGCTATAGATTCTATGGTAATGATTTCGTCATCAAAATCACGTCCGTATATCACATCCGGATTATCAGAACGCCGAAGTGGTTTCGGTCCTGCGTTGTCACCAAAACGACCTCTCTGAAAGTCTCCTCTCTGACTTCCTTTTCCACTGTATTTCCTGCTGCCCGCCGACTCGCGGACTGATTTCTTATTTTCTTTTCCTTTACCTGACTCTGCAGCCAACTTTTTATTTTCCGAAACTATATTGTCTTCATTTGAATTTACCGCGCTATTTTCCACCAAAGGAACATCTTCACTTTTTTCCATAGAAACTCCAATATTTGAATGAAGCAGAATCTGTCTTGCTTCTTCCATGATACGAAGCTCACTGTTTCGGCGTACTTTACTCTCCACCGGTTTTCTATAATCCGTATGTATCCGCAGATTGAATCCACAGCGTTCACAGAATATTTTTTCCAGTATACGCACCAGCTCATTTTCCCGTTCCCTGGCAACCACAGAATCATCCAAAATCATCTCCATAGTCTCCGTTTCCGGGAAACTAATCTGTGCCGTTGCAAACATATTGTATTCCAACATGCTGTAATGCTTTAGTTCCAGCAAAATACTGGGACGATAAACTTCCAGAAAATTCTCCGGAGTATATTGACGGGATAAATTAAATTTTTCAATGATTTTTACTTGCAACGGTGCTTCAGAGAAAAATTGCTCCATAATGATATTTTCCAGATGATAGATATATTTCTTCTGAATCCACTGATTGCTCATTATATAGACTCTGAGGCAGTCCTTCTTCGGATTGATGGAAACTTTCATAACCTTTACCATCCTGAGAAGCTGCCCCAGTTCATTTTCCACTTTTAACTGTGGAAATACATCCAGAAATTCTTTTTCTGTCATACTTTCACTTCCCCGTATCGTTCCATGAAAGAAGCTCTTCCCGCAGCACGGACAGAAGCTGATCTTCCGGTACTTTCTTTACTATCTCACCCTTTTTGATCAACAGTCCTACACCAACGCCGCCTGCGATTCCGATATCAGCCTCTTTTGCCTCCCCCGGACCATTCACCACGCATCCCATCACTGCAACTTTAATATCAAGCGGAATATCCTGTACCATCGTCTCAACCTGATTAGCAAGACCAATGAGATCGATCCGTGTTCTTCCGCAGGTAGGACAGGATACCACTTCAATGCCGCCCTTTCTAAGTCCCAAAGTCTTTAAAATGCGCTTTGCTGACTTCACTTCTTCCAGTGGATCACCCGTAAGTGATACACGGATGGTATCCCCGATTCCCTGATAGAGAATAATCCCAAGTCCCACTGCTGATTTAATATTTCCTGAATACAGAGTTCCCGCCTCCGTAATGCCTACATGAAGTGGATACTCTGTCTTTTGTGCAATCAGTTCATGAGCCCGGGCACACATCAGAACATCGGAAGACTTAATACTGATTACCAGGTTATCATATCCCATCTCTTCGATAATGTGCACTTTGTCAAGAGCGCTCTCTACAAGTCCTTCCGCAGTCACACCCTGATATTTTTCCACCAGCTCTTTTTCCAGAGAACCACTGTTTACTCCCACACGAATTGGGATATTTCTCTCGCGCGCCACATCTACTACTGCCTGAATCCGCTCACGGCTTCCGATATTACCCGGATTGATCCGGATTTTATCTGCGCCATTTTCCATAGCCGCAATCGCCAGCTTATAATCAAAATGAATGTCTGCCACAAGAGGAATATGAATCCGCTTCTTAATCTCCGCCAATGCCTTTGCGGCCTCCATGGTTGGAACAGCACAGCGAATAATCTCACAACCTGCCCTTTCAAGAGCCAGAATCTGTTCTACTGTTTTCTCCACATCTTCTGTTTTTGTATTTGTCATAGACTGAATCAGAACGGGATTGCCGCCGCCAATGACTCTGTCTCCAATCTTTACTGTTTTTGTATGATCACGGTACATACCGCATCTCCCTTCTTTTTTATCCACGGATTTCCAGAAGTTTATTCTTGAGTTCATCTTCCATCTTCCGCAGTTCCACTTCTGCTGCCTGACGTTTTGCTCTACCGTCTGCCTGAATCTGCATCACTTCATCTAATGTGGAAATCAGAGAAGCATTCGTATTCTGAAGAGTTTCCAGATCAACCACACCTCTTTCAGATTCTTTTGCACTTTCCACCGCTGCCACTTTCAGAACTTCTGCATTTTTTCTCAGAAGTTCATTAGTCATATCTGTTACCTGACGCTGAGCCTGAGCTGCCTGAGAAGCATGCTCCACACCAAGAGCCAGTACCATCTGACTCTTCCACAAAGGAATCGTATTTACCACCGTAGATTGAATCTTCTCTACCATCATGGTATCACTGTTCTGCACCAGACGGATCTGAGGAGCCGTCTGAATCGATATCATTCTTGTCAGTTCCAGATCATGGATTTTCTTTTCGAAACGATCGCACAATCCCTCCAGATCTTTTGCTGCCTGAGCGTCCTCCGGAAGTCCGGATGTTCTGGCTTTCTGTACCAGCTGCGGCAATTCCGTACTGCGTACCTGTGCCAGCTTTTTCTTTCCGGCCAGTATATACATGGAAAGTTCCTTGAAATACACCAGATTCTGTTCATACATTTTGTCCAGAAGTGCAATATCTTTCAGAAGCAGTACCTGATGATCTTCCAGCATACGACATATTTTTTCAACATTTACTTCGGCTTTCTCATATTTGACTTTCATATTGCTGATCTTATTAGCTGGTTTTTTCAGGAATGAGAAAAATCCCTTTTCTTCTTCCTCCTGTGCATTGAAGCTTTTCAACTCCATCACCACATCGGCAAGCATATCACCAACCTGTCCAAGATCTTTTGTTTTCACATTTTCCAGTGCCGATTCTGAGAAATCTGCCATCTTTTTCTGTGTCCCGGCACCATACTGTAAAATGCCATTGGTATTGTGTATATCGATCTGTTTTGAAAAATCGTCCACCATTTTCTTTTCTGCATCCGACAAAATACTGTCGTCCAGTTCCGGTGCCTCTTCTTTTACCGGTGCAACTTCCTCTTTTGTCTGAGGCATCGGATCAAATGTCAAAGTAGGGGTCATTGTCATATCTTTCACTTCGTTACTCATATATCCTCCTTCTTGTGTTTATCAAAATCACTTATTAAAATCGTTTCCTGTCAATCCTTCCTGTGCCAACATCGTATGCAGCACGGAAATGTCAGAGGAAATATCCAGTGCTTTTTCCTCAAAAAAACTGTTCAGCAAATTTTCAAATGCCTGATTAATCGTATCCAGAGTATCTTCAATCTCTTTCTTCGTCTTCAGGATACTTTCACCGGCAATCGGTTCCCGATCCAGGTCCCGATATGCATCCACCAGTTTTCTGGTGGTCGGCAGATAATAATTCATAAATTTTCTCAGATCGCCGGCCACAGAAGGATTTTTACTCACTTCAGCAAAAATACGTGTAATGATCAATTCCAGACGACTCAGTTTTCGGGAGATTTCCTCCCCCGGTATATCATCATTGCATTTGTGAATATAACGAATATACTCCTGCCCTTCTTCCAAAATCTTCTGGCACTCTTGCGGAAGCTGTGCCCTCTGTTCTGCCGCTGCTTTTTGCTGCAGCTGTCTCTCATGTGCCTGCTGCTGTACGGTAAGATACTGCTGATACATTTCATCAGTCACGATCACGCAGGTTTCCTGCTGGTCCAGATGTCCCTGAAGAAACATTTTCTTCTGTATCATCTTTTTCAGATCTTTAACTATGTCATCTTTATCTCTGCCGGTACGGGAAGAAAGCTCCTCAATCGTGCAGTAAGCTCTGTTTCCAATTTGCTTCGCATAATTTTTAAATCGCTTGATCAGCTTTCTGGTACGGGAACCAATGACCCCGACTCCCACACTTACAGCCGTAGCTGCCGTCAGCATTCCTGTTATCACACCCGCTGTAACTGAGGGTTCCACAGCCAGAATAATTCCTGCAACCAGCCCTGTGACAGCAAATACACCCGTCAGAGTGTAACCTGTAACCGCCATCAAAGTACCCGATACCTGCCCCGGAGGATTCTTCATATAAACTGCCGGAAGCTGTTTCTGTTCTTCCCGCATTCTTCTGGTTCCTGTCTGATACCCCGGTGTGGTACTTTTTCTGTAATTAGCTGTAGTCTTTCCTGTCTCCTGCCAGGCTTGCCGCCATTCGTTTCCTATTCCCTGCATACCATTACAAATTCCCTCCACAGTGTCGTCAATCGTATTTCTCACCTGCTGGTTCAGCTGCTGATAATTACCCGAATTCACTGCATCCTGCACTACTTTCCAGAAGTCATTTCCTTTCTTCTGCCAATCGTTATTCTCCATACTTCCTCCATCCCGGATTCTACTTTCTTATGCGCTCATACTTTACAAAGGAATATTCCAGATCAAAATACGTCTGTTCATCACTGGTTGCTGTAATCTGCCATTCCTCCATTTTATCCAAGTCAGGGAAATACGTATCCGCCTCAAATGCGAAATCAATTTTGGTCACATGGGCTACATTACAGTACGGAAGCAGCTCTTCATACACTTTCCCTCCGCCGATCACATAAATCTGATCATCTGGATATTTTTTCAATTCTTCCAACAACTCAGGTATATCATGTACAACTATGGTATCTTTCACCTGGTAATTCTGATCTCTGGTCAGAACAATATTGGTTCTGTTTTTCAGAGGCATCCCATTCGGGAAGCTTTCCAATGTTTTTCTTCCCATCACTACCACTTTTCCATTGGTCTCACTCCTGAAAAACTTCATATCTGACGGAATGCTTACAAGCAATTTATTATTTTTTCCAATTCCCCAGTTTTTATCTACTGCTACAATCAGATTCATTTTGTCCTCCTTATACTGCAATCGGAATATTTTTAATCTGCGGTCCAGTCACATAATTTTCAACCTGCAGATCATCCACTGTAAAATCATAGAAATTCTTGATCTCCGGATTCAAGGCCACTTTCGGTGCATCATATACTGGCCGTGAAATCAGTTCTTTTACCAGAGGAATATGTCTGTCATAAATATGAGCATCGGCAATCACGTGAAGCAATTCCCCTGCTTTCATATCACACACCTGTGCAAACATCATCAAAAGCAGCGCATACTGGCATACATTCCAGTTGTTTGCAGCCAGAACATCCTGGGATCTCTGGTTCAATACAGCGTTAAGAGTTAATCTCTCACTGTCCGGTTCTTTTGTCACATTGAATGTCATAGAATATGCACAGGGATACAGATTCATCTCATGGAGATCCTGATGTACATAGATATTCGTCATGATTCTTCGGCTGTATGGATTATGCTTCAGATCATATAAAACTCTGTCTACCTGATCCATCATCCCTTCCTTATACTGGTGCTTTACACCCATCTGATATCCATAGGCTTTTCCGATAGATCCATTCTCATCAGCCCAACTGTCCCAGATATGGCTGTTCAAATCTTTCACATTATTTGACTTCTTCTGCCAGATCCACAAAATCTCATCAAACGCGCTCTTCAGTGCTGTACGCCGAAGTGTAAGTGCCGGAAATTCTTTTGTCAAATCATACCGGTTTACCACACCAAATCTCTTTATGGTATATGCACTTTCTCCTGTATCTTCCCAGTGCGGACGTACTTTTTCCCCCTCCGTACTGTATCCATTATCTATAATATCCTGACACATCCGGATAAAAACCTGATCTGCGTAACTCATAGCTGCCTCCTTTATCATTAACGATGCCGCTGTATGCTCAGCAGCACGGTTATTCACTGTTTTAAGACTAATATCCAATCATTTTTATTATAATATACCACTTATATGAATTCAACTTTTATTTGGACCGTGTTTTTGACATTCACTGCCAAACGTGTTATAGTAATGCCGAACTTCTCATAAAGGAGGTCTGTATGAACAAACTTATCATTCATTTTTTAAAACCTTTGTCTTTTTTTCCTGCTCTCCTGATTATGTATATGATTTTTACATTTTCCAGTCAAACAGGTACGGAATCCGGACAATTGAGTTACAAAGTAAGTCAGAAGCTTGTGCAAGTCGGTGCTGCTATTCTGGATAAAGACCTGAGTCAGTCTGAAATTGATATGTATGCTGAAAAATATCATGGTCCTGTCAGAAAGCTTGCTCATATGACCGAATACTGTATCCTTGCAATTTCTTTGAGTATTCCTCTGTATGCGTACGGAGTACGGGGGATCTGGCTGGTTTTATTAGCCGGATTTATCTGTGTCGGCTTTGCTGCTACGGATGAATACCATCAATCTTTTGTAGCCGGCAGAGGACCTTCTCCCAAAGATGTCTGCATCGATGGGATTGGCGCCTTCATTGGCATTATGGGTACCCGGATTATTGGATGGACTGCCATTAAAAGCACTCAGGAAATTGAGCGTGAACAAAGATACAATAAACGACGACATAAACATAAACGTTAAAAAATGAGGCTCTATCTAAGCCTCATTTTCTTCATTTATCCTTTTGTTCTTCATCTTCTTCCGGAATAAATTCTTTTCCGGCAGCATCTTTTTTATCCATTTTCCCTGTAATAAAATATCGTGCTCCACTGAACACACAAACTACAGCGATTCCAATAAACACAATTCCAAAAATCAGGAACTGTATTCCTGTGGATTCTCCGGAAAAATATCCACCAAGAATCTTATATGCAAGATAAAACAGGTATACACCTATAGCGGTTCGAAAACCATAAGAATAATTAGCGTTTCTCACTTTCTGTCTCCATTTCTTAAATCACAGCACAATCTGTATCCAACGTTTCTTCCAACTTCTCTGCTGTTTCCTCTGCTTCTTCATCCGTATCTCTTCCCTGTTCTTCTTCTTTTGCAGGAGGCTCAGGAAGTCTTCCAAAAGTATCCGTCAACCAACGCAGACGTCCTATGATATCGTCCCTCAGCTCACCGGGAAGCATTCTCCATTTCCAGTTTTCACCTAATGTGGATGGATGATTGATTCGACCTTCCCCACCACAACAAAGAATATCTCCAATCGGTATGATAGCCAGATCTGCTACACTTGCTTCTGCCGCACGAATAAAATCCCAGGGTATGTCTTCCCACGGACGATCATAATTATTCAGGTATGCCTTTGAAAACTCCCGGATCCAATCCGGCAGACCATAATACCATGATTTCGTAGTATCATTGTCATGAGTACCTGTGTACACAACACAATTTCTTTTATAATGATGCGGAAGATAAAAATTCTTTGCCCCAGAATCAAACGCAAACTGCAGAACTTTCATTCCCGGATAACCGGTCTCATCCAGTAATTCAAAAACTCTTTCATCCAACGTGCCAAGATCCTCTGCAATCACATCTTTTTCACCCAATGCTTCTTCTATTGCCTGGAACAAATCAATGCCTGGTCCCGGCTCCCAATGACCATTTTCCGCTGTATCGTCACCAGCCGGAATCGAATAATAATCAGCAAAACCTCTGAAGTGATCAATCCTTACTGTATCATAAAGATCAAAACTTCGTTTCATCCTACGGATCCACCAGCCATAACCAGTTTCTTTATGATAATCCCATGCATAAAGAGGATTGCCCCACAACTGTCCGGTTGCCGAAAAAGCATCCGGAGGACATCCTGCCACAGCCTTTGGGATACACTCTTCATCCATCTGAAACAATTTAGGATTAGCCCATGCATCAGAACTGTCAAATGCCACATAAATGGGAAGATCGCCTATGATTGTAATTCCCTGTTTATTGGCATATTCTTTTATTTTCTTCCACTGCTTATCAAATTCATACTGCATAAAGCGATAAAACTGGATATCATCTTTCAATTCTTCCTGCTTCTTCTCAAGGGCTTTTGCCTCTCTTGTTCGCAGTTCATCCTCCCATGTAGTCCAGAGTGCACCATTCTGATTATTTTTAATCGCCATAAAAAGGCAATAATCTTCCAGCCAGTCAGCTTCTTTTTTACAAAACTCGTCAAAATCATCATCCGGTTCAAAACGTGTAAAAGCTTTTCTCAAAACTTTATATCTGGAATTATAAATACTTCCATAATCTACATATCTCTCGCTCCCACCCCAATGACAGCTTTCACATTCTTCTTTTTCAAGAAGTTCTTCATCAATCAGTGTTTCCAAATCAATAAAATAAGGATTGCCTGCAAATGTAGAAAACGGCTGATATGGAGAATCTCCATATCCTGTAGGACCCAAAGGTAATACCTGCCATTTTGACTGACCTGCTTTTACAAGACAATCCACAAATTCCATCGCCTCTTTAGAAAAACAACCAATTCCATATTTTGACGGCAAAGATGAAATCGGCATCAATACACCACTTGCTCTCATAATATTTCCTCCTCAGGGTAATTTCTTTGTAACTATTTATCATTTTATGATACAATACATGGTATTTTTAGTAATATTCGCCTATATACATTAACACATACCACTAATCTTTTCAAGCAATATGTTCAAAATATGTAAAATGAAAAATAATTTGAAAAATCTGTTGACAAATCACATGATATCACTTATAATACTTTTTGTTGTGAGGAACTACTTCACAAGATGTGCGCTTAGCTCAGCTGGATAGAGCGTTTGGCTACGGACCAAAAGGTCGGGGGTTCGAATCCTCTAGCGCACGTTGAACCTTATATTAAGGTAAAAGTAAGCATCTACTTTTTGTAGATGCTTTTCTTTTTTACACACGGATATGCTCTTCATTTTTGTGTACAGTTCGATATTCATTTGGAGTGCTGTGATATTTCTCTCTGAATTTTCTGTAAAAATAGCTGTTATTTTCATATCCGACTTCAGCAGCAATTTCATTAACCGGTATTTCTGTTTCCATCAACAATTCCACTGCTTTCCTGAATCTCCTGCGCTGTACCAATTCTTTATATGTATGTCCAGTAGTTTTCCGAATCATTCGGCTTAATCCGGAGATACTCTGATTTAGCATGTCACATAATTCCGTCAGATTTCCGTCTCTATAATTTTCATCTATATATTTTAATGTAGTCATGATCATCATGTTTCTATATTGATTTGGTGTACTTTCTTTAAGAGATTTCACTGCATTCAACAGATGTAGAAATACCAACCCCATCGTATGCTGATTGATCTGTTCCTCATTTCCCTGTTTGTGTACCAATGAATCAATCATATTTTCCATCAGATTTTGAATCGGAAGATTATCTGATACTTGAAAATACAAATACTGGCTGGATCCATTCTTTTCTTTTAATGTGCTGATTAGAAAATCAGCCAGTACGTTATTTTTTTCTATCATAGAAAAAGCTGTATCAAAAAATTCCGGTAAAATTATAAAATTAATTGCAATATCATCCTGTCCACAACACTGAATTTCATGGGCTACATATTGATTCAAAAACAATAATTCCCCCTGTCTGACCGTTACACTTTTCCCACTTATCACATGTGTGACAGAACCCTGGCAGACATAGAACACTTCAATATAGTTGTGATTATGACTCGGAAAATCCACAAATCGCGTATGTGGTCTTACTGTAATCAATTTCCCTTCCTGCAAAAGCTTCTGACTTTCTACGGTAAAATGATTTTGGCTGGTATAAAGCCCTTTTTTTACATTTGAACTTCCATTCAATATTTCTCGTTCCTCATCCGTAACAGGCATCAAAACTTCCAACAGTTCTTTTCTCATTTCTAATCCGCCTCTTTTCAAGTACGCTTTTCTACTATTATAAAAAAGGAAATGCTGTAATTCAACATTTCCCTGAATTTTTTATTATTATATTTTCTATATGACTATATCATAAGAGATAAAAAGATTTGTCTGCAATAAAAAATGGGACCTACAGGGCTCGAACCTGTGACCCTCTGCTTGTAAGGCAGATGCTCTCCCAGCTGAGCTAAGATCCCACATTTTATTAATTACACATATTACAACAATATAATTATCGTTCTATGTGAACGACCCAGACGGGACTCGAACCCGTGACCTCCGCCGTGACAGGGCGGCGCTCTAACCAACTGAGCCACTAGGCCAAATATTTGAATAGCAACCGAAATGGACCTTCGGGGACTCGAACCCAGGACCGACCGGTTATGAGCCGGTTGCTCTAACCAACTGAGCTAAAGGTCCAAAAATCATCTCTTCAATAAAAGTGATGAAAGCCGATGATCGGACTCGAACCGATAACCTGCTGATTACAAATCAGCTGCTCTGCCAATTGAGCCACATCGGCTTGATGCACCTCAAAAAGTAGGTTGCTACCAAATGACTCCGACGGGAATCGAACCCGTGTTACCGCCGTGAAAGGGCGATGTCTTAACCGCTTGACCACGGAGCCGTTTCTTTTAAAAAAGCTCCCCCAGTT
>SFQZ01000261.1 GCA_004562915.1 bacterium | reverse complement strand
ATACCTGCACTTTTAAAATCGAAATTGCAAGCGGCATAATTGACTGAACATTGACAATTGAAGAGCTGCCAGGTATTGAATTTTCAAGGAGGGCGTAAAAAATCTTGTGTCTTTGGATTGTGAATCTTTCTGATAAAAATTAGATATGTAGAATTTTGCTGTCGACTTTAAGATTTTGGTGTTGTCGAATCTGTCTTTCTATTTACAGTATAACCATGTGAAAAGATTTTATTCACCTTTTTTGATTTTTTTGCATGACAAATAAGACATTGTATTGATTGCTTTTTGTGGGCGCTGCCCACACCCGACCTCTGGAATAGAATCGGGAAATCCTGGCAATAATACAAATGCCGACGGAATAGAAAGGAAGCGGGAATGGTCAGCTTTGGAGCAAATCCATTCCTGCTTTTCTTTTCTTACAGATAATTGGTAAGCCGTTCTCCATACAAGACAATCAGTTGATTCAACACCTGATCCCAGTTCCGATATCTCTGCGTCCATTTCTTGACTACATTTTCACTGGCAAGGTACAGCATCTTTTCCAACGCTGCATCACTCGGAAATACACTCTTGGTTTTCGTTACTTTCCGGTATTGACGGTTCAATCCTTCTATGATGTTGGTCGTGTACATAATGCGTCTGATATCATTAGAAAACTGGAAAAAGGAACTTACATCTTCCCAATTATTTTCCCAGTTGCTGATAGCATAGGGATATTTCTTTCCCCATTTCTCCTTAATGTTCTCCAATTCTGACAAAGCTGCTGTTTCATTTGGTGCATTATATACTGCTTTGAAATCCGAGGAAAACTTTTTCAAATCATTATAGTTTACATACTTGAAAGAATTACGCAGCATATGAATGACACATCTCTGGATCTCTGCCTGCGGATAGACTGCCTGGATGGCTTCTTTAAAGCCGGGAAGACCATCTACGCAGAAGAAAAGGACATCCTTTACTCCGCGATTCTTCAGATCGTTGAGCATTCCAAGCCAGAACTTGCTGGTTTCATTGGCTCCTACTGTGATGCTGAGGATATCTTTATACCCTTCCACTGTAACACCAAGAACAACATAAGCAGCACGGCTTAAGATCCTGCCATCCTCCCGGACTTTGTAATGAATACAATCCATAAAGACAAAAGGATACACCGGGTTCAGAGGACGGGACTGCCACTCCTTGACCTGAGGAAGAATCTTATCTGTGATCTTGCTGACCATTTCAGCTGATAATTCAATTCCATAAAGATCCTGAAGCTGGTCATGAATGTCACGTGTACTCATACCACGTGCATACAAAGAGATTACTTTTTCTTCAATTCCGGAAATATCCCTCTGATATTTAGGAATCAACTTCGGTTCAAACTCCCCATTGCGGTCTCTTGGCACATCAATTTGGAATTCACCGTATTGGCTTTTTAAGTTCTTTGTGGAATGACCATTTCTTTTATTGTCTGTCTGCAGATCTCCCTTATGATTTTTTTCATAACCAAGGGTTGCATCCAGCTCCGCCTCCATCAGCTCCTGCAGGATATCTTTGAAGCTGTCTTTCAGAAGCGTGTATACATCTGCAACGCTACTAATGTTGTTTTCTGAGATAATCTGTCGAATTTGTTCCTTTGCAACTGCCATAAAAATACTCCTTTTCGATAAGAATTGTCATATCTGAATTCTTACCAAAAAGGAGTCATTTTTTACCAGAAACACAAACTTTTTTACACTACCCACGAAAAATAAGAGTATGTTTGGACGCCTATTTTTCGTGGGTGAAGAAACCTGTCAGCCTTACTTGGTTTTCTTCTTTCGGGTAATAGGCTTCGGTGCTTTTTTGTTCTTGTTTTGATCTGAAGCAGCCTTTGCGTTGACTACTTCATACACGATACTTTCGATATCCTCTTTATCAAGATCAATCGTATCCATCTTGTAAGTCCACTTATAAGGTATAGGAACCTTATTGATCTCATCGAAGTACGTGTAGATACGCTCTTTCAATTCATCCTTTGAATCCACTCGGATTCCAGTTAACATCTGCTTTGTCATCTTACCGAAGAAGCCTTCAATCATGTTTAACCATGATCCATGCTTAGGTGTAAAGACAAACTCGAATCTGCCGGGGATAGTATTCAGGTATTCCTGGGTTTCTTTGGATGTATGTGCGGAATGGTTATCCAGGATAATACGTATCTTATCACCTTGAGGATATTTTTCATTGAGTTTCATAAGGAATTTAACAAAATCTGCACTCTTATGTGTCTCGCTTACGAGAGGGATTGCTTCTCCTGTAAGGAGATCGATCGCTGCAAGAAGTGACAGGGTACCAAGTCTTTTGTACTCATAATCACGCTGGAATGTTTTATCCATTTTACCTGAAGGATCCTGTACAGGTGGAAGATCTTCAGTTGTTGTCTGGATGGCCTGAATACCGGGCTTTTCA
>SFQZ01000260.1 GCA_004562915.1 bacterium | reverse complement strand
TCCGGCTGATCACAATCACGATGAATGGCATGAAGGAAGAATAGAAAAAGCCTTTAAGTGTCGGCAAACACCTAAAGGCAGGGATTTGGTAGAATACTCACCCAAAAACTTTCTATGGGTATTCTATCAAAATCTCCGCTTCCTTTCAATGGGAAAATAAGGAGGAACGATGGAAACGAACAAAGTAGAGATAAAGAAAACAGAAATAAAAAGGATGGAGCCGGATCTGAAACTGATTAACATGGAAACGGTGGAAGTAGAGCAGATTGAATGGCTGTTTTACCCGTTTATCCCTTTTGGAAAAGTAACGATTATTCAGGGAGATCCCGGTGAAGGCAAGACCACTATGGTGCTTCAGATCATTGCAAAATTGACCAGAGGAGAAAAGATTCTGCCGGAGCAAGAACAGGCAACCGAGGAAAAGACTAGAGCAGAAATAGTGGCTGATTCTGATGTGAAATTATCGGAAAGTTCTATTGAGCCTGTGAATGTCATTTATCAGACTGCAGAGGATGGACTGGGCGATACGATTAAGCCGAGGCTTCTGGCAGCTGGTGCGGACTGTTCCAGAGTGCTGGTCATTGATGACCGGGAGCAGCCACTTACTATGCTGGATTTCCGGCTGGAGGAAGCTATTATGCAGACAAAAGCCCGTCTGGTGGTTTTAGACCCGATACAAGGCTTTCTTGGTGCAGAGGTGGATATGCACCGGGCAAATGAAATACGTCCGTTGATGAAACGTGTAGCGGTACTTGCAGAGAAATATCGCTGTGCAATCATTCTGATCGGGCATATGAATAAAAACAGCAACGGAAAGTCTTCCTATCGTGGCTTAGGTTCTATAGATTTTCAGGCGGCAGCCAGAAGTGTACTGATTGTTGGGCGGATTAAAGATGAACCGGAAATCCGTGTGGTCTGCCATGTGAAAAGTTCCCTTGCACCGGAAGGAAAATCCATAGCATTCTGTCTGGATAAGGAGACGGGTTTTGAATGGATAGGGGAATATGACATCAGCGCAGATGACCTGCTTAGTGGTGACAGCAGAGGGCAAAAAAGTCGGAAAGCGAAAGAGTTCTTGCTGGAGATACTGGCTAACGGTGGTATGGCTCAGAAAAAGATTGAAGAAGAAACGTGGAAATCAATGGTTCTGGATGCTGTCAGAATAAAAAGAAGATGGCAAGATGACCATTTCTTAAGAACAGGGCATCTTGCCACCTTGAAAGGAGCAAGAAATGAAGAATGTACAGATTCCACAGGAATTATTTATGAAACTGCTTCGGTATCATCTGCTTGACGATGATAGCTGCACGGAAGAAGTGAAAAACGGATTGGAGCAGAAAATGAATGCTATGGTGGAACGGGAATTATATACGAGATCCAAAACTGCCCCGACGGAGGAGGAACGGGAAAAAGCCCGGCAGGAATATCTGGACAGGCGTGGAATACCGGAGGATTTCCGTTGGTAGTTCTTTTCTGACTACGATAGGACAGGGGCGTGGCACGCTCCTGTATCGTTGGCGGACAAGGAAAAGCAGCAGATGTGAGGACGGAAGTTTTTGGCATTGCGGAAAGGGAGCCCTGTTTCAGGGCATCCTTGGCGAGTGATTTTGAGTTTAATCCGATTGGAAGGGAGACTGGAAATGAGAGAAGGAAGACTTGGTTACAACAGCAGCAACGGAAGATATGGCATTTTGTCATCGGATTTATGGATAGATACTGGATTGCACTGTGGGGAATGCCTGGAAGTGCTGGTAGATGATAAGTGGGTGCCGACCAGAATGGAAATGAATCTAGCAAGGGAATGGTATCTGGTGGGAACACCGTACTGTGGAGATCTGGAATATGTTCGGGCGAGAATACCAGAATAAATCAGTCAGACGAGTAACGCAGAAGCAATCCGACCAACGGGAGGTATAGGTCTTCGCTCCGCTTCGGTCGGTGCATAACAGACGTCCCCCGGACGTCTTGCACCCCCGTAGGGCGCAAGGGTACTTTTGATGGACGGTACGGCTGTCGAAAGTGCTTTTGCGTTACTTTTGACAAAAGTAACAAAACCGCCGTATCCGGCGAAGAATTCTTATAACTGCTATGACTGGCGTAAATACAAATTATGTGCCATATCTGGCACTGGTTTCAGAAGGTGAGGTGAGGCAATATGACAATGAAAAGAACTATCAGCGGTATGATCGGAGCGGGATCACTTGCTCATAACAGACGAGATTTTATAGCGGGAAATGTAGATCCGGACAGAGTATATCTGAATGTCTGCTATCAGAATGAAAATTTAAAACAAGTATATAAGGAACTATTTGATGAATCGGTGGAACGTTATAATGTCGGAAAAAGGAAAGATCGGCAGATTACAAATTATTATGAGAAGATCCGGCAGGGTAAGCAGGAAAAACTGTTCCATGAAGTCATCTTTCAAATTGGAAATTGTGAAGATATGGCTGCTGGAACACCCGATGGGGAACTTGCAGTGAAGGTTCTGGATGAATATATACAGGATTTTCAGAAGCGAAATCCGACACTGAGAGTATTTAGCTGCTATTTGCATCAGGATGAAGCGACTCCACATTTGCATATTGATTTTGTACCCTATGTGACTGGTTGGAAAGGAAAAGGGATGGACACAAGGGTTTCACTGAAGCAGGCATTGAAAAGCCTGGGATTTCAAGGAGGAAACAAACATGATACGGAGCTGAATCAGTGGATGAACCATGAAAAAGAGGTCCTTGCAGAGATTGCAAAACATCATGGAATCGAATGGGAGCAGAAGGGCACCCATGAGGAACATCTGGACGTATATAATTTTAAGAAGAAAGAGCGTAAAAAGGAAGTACAGGCACTGGAACAGGAAAAAGAGTATCTGACAGCAGAAAATGAAGGATTGACAGCCCAGATTGCTGAAGTCAGAGCCGATATTAAAATGCTGGAAGAAGAAAAAAATCAGGCTCAAAAAGATAAAGAGATGGCAGAACAGCGTGCAGAGAAAGCGGAAAAAGAATTGAAATGTCTGGAACAGCACAGAGAGCAGTTACAGCCAATCATGGATTCTGTAAACAAGGAGTTAAGAGAGGTCGGAGCAATTGAACTGTTATTGCCGGAAGCAGGGGCATTGGAACGTGCAGCAACTTATCGAGATAAGAAAATAAAACCATTGTTTATCAAGATGAAAAATAAGATTGCTGCAATGGCTGCACAGGTGAAAGAACTTACCAAAGATGTGGAAAACTGGAAACACAAATATCAAAAGACAAAACAAGAATATAACGGTGTTCAGAGAGAACTGGATGATATGCGTAAAGAGAATCGTAAATTATCTGAAGAAAAGGAAGTTTTACAGGGCGTTTCTGAAAGATATGATCGTGTGGTGCGTGTCATGGGAATAGATACTGTAGATGCTGCGGTACAGCAGGATATTCAAAATCAGAAAGCATTGAAAGAAAAACTTCGAATGGAGCAAATGCCAAAAGGAAGCATTCGAGAAAGATTAGAATGGGGTGCTAAAAAGAGCGAGATGAATAATCAGCAACTTAAGAAAAATAAAACAAAATACAGAA
>SFQZ01000259.1 GCA_004562915.1 bacterium | reverse complement strand
TGACAAAAGTAAAAAACAAAGTGGCTTTTAATCTGACAAAGAGACAGATTATCTGCATCGGTATCGGTGCAGCGATTGGTATTCCGTTTTATTTCCTCACAAGAGGAATTCTTGGGATGTCAAATGCGGCTACTGTTATGGTGATTTTGATGTTACCGGCATTTATGTTTGCCATGTATGAAAAAGATGGGATGCATCTGGAGGATGTGATCTTGCACATCCTGAATGTAAAAGTGTTCCGGCCACAGGTCAGAATCTATGAAACAGAGAATTATTATGAATCGAATCCGGAAACAACCGGTTCGAAAAATGCATCCAGAGAAAAGAAGGGAGGAAAGACAGGTGTCAAAAAGAAAAAATAACAGCACCAAAAAGTCAAAGAAAAAAGAAGAAAAGCGGCTTTCGGTACAAAAGACGATCCGATACAAAGAGATGGGAAAGGATGGGATCTGCCGGGTACAGGGGAATACATATTCCAAATGTATCCGGTTTTATGATATCAACTATCAGCTGGCACAGAATGAGGATAAGAATGCTATTTTTGAAAACTGGTGTGATTTCCTCAACTATTTTGACAGCAGCATCCATTTCCAGCTGAGCTTTATCAATCACAAAAGTAATATGAAGGAATTTGAGAATGTGATCCGTATCCGGCCTCAGCATGATGAGTTTGATGATGTCCGCATGGAATATGCACAGATGCTTAAAAATCAACTGGCAAAGGGTAATAACGGTCTGGTAAAGTCAAAATATATCACGTTTTCTATCGAAGCGGAGAATATCAAGCTGGCGAAACCGAAGCTGGAACGTATCGAGTCGGATATACTGAATAATTTCAAGGTGCTTGGTGTACCGGCATATCCCCTCAATGGTGTGGAGCGGCTTCAGATTATGTATGAAACATTTAATCCGGATGCCAGTGCCGATTTCCAGTTTGATTATGGTTCCATGATCCGGACCGGTCTCAGCACAAAGGATTATGTGGCACCGACCAGCTTTGTATTTAAAGAAGGGAAGACATTCCAGATGGGGATAACGATTGGCGCAGTCTCCTATCTGCAGATTCTGGCTCCGGAGCTTACGGATAAAATGCTGGCAGAGTTTCTGGATATGGATAAGGATCTGATCGTAAACCTTCATGTGCAGTCGGTAGATCAGATGAAAGCCATCAAGCTTGTAAAAAGCAAGGTGACAGATATCAACCGTATGAAAATTGAAGAACAGAAAAAGGCAGTTCGTTCCGGATATGATATGGACATCATCCCGTCAGACCTGAATACGTATGGAGGCGAGGCAAAGAGACTTCTGGAAGATCTGCAGTCACGAAATGAGCGTATGTTCCTGGTAACTGCGCTCTTTTTGAATACAGCAAAAAGTAAACAGGATCTGGAAAATGCAGTATTCCAGACTGCCGGTATCGCTCAGAAATACAACTGTGTGTTAAGGCGTCTGGATTATCAACAGGAGGAAGGGCTGATGAGCAGTGTTCCGCTTGGTGTCAATCATGTGCCGATTAAAAGGGCACTGACGACTACCAGCACTGCTATTTTTGTTCCTTTCACAACACAGGAATTGTTCATGGGCGGAGAATCCCTTTATTACGGACTGAATGCCCTCAGCAACAATATGATCATGGTAGATCGGAAGAAGCTGAAAAACCCGAATGGGCTGATCCTCGGTACACCTGGATCCGGAAAGTCCTTTGCGGCTAAGAGAGAAATTACAAATGCATTTTTCGTGACAAATGACGATATTATCATCGGTGATCCGGAGGGAGAATATTATCCACTGGTTCATGCCCTTGGGGGTCAGGTTATCCACATTTCTCCGACCAGCAAGGATTATATTAATCCCATGGATATCAATATGGATTATTCCGATGATGATAATCCACTGGGTGTGAAGTCAGATTTTGTCCTGTCGTTGTGTGAGCTGATCATGGGAACCAGAAATGGTATTGAGGCAGAGGAAAAATCAGTGATCGACCGGTGTCTTCCCCTTGTATATCAGAAATATTTTGCAGATCCGAAACCGGAAAATATGCCGGTACTGGGAGATCTGTATGACTGCCTGAGAAAGCAGAAAGAGCCCCAGGCCCAGCGTATTGCAACAGCACTGGAAATCTACGTTAATGGTTCTCTGAAAGTGTTTAACCATCAGACAAATGTGGAACTGAATAACCGGATCGTCTGCTTCGACATCAAGGAGCTGGGTAAACAGTTGAAAAAACTGGGAATGCTCATTGTCCAGGATCAGGTATGGAACCGTGTTACCATTAACCGGGGCTCACAGAATATCAAAGACCTTCTGGCCAGCCGGGAGATTGAAAATATCTTTGAAAACAGTGATTTTATCCTGATGCTGAATCAAGCTGCAGGCGACAGGCAGATTCTGGCGAAACAGTTGAACATTTCACCGTATCAGTTATCCTATGTAACGAATTCCGGGGAAGGCGAAGGTCTCCTTTTCTATGGAAATATCATCATTCCATTCAAGGATAAGTTCGATAAGAGTCTGAAACTGTATTCCTTGATGACAACAAAACCGGAGGAAGTCGAGGAACGAAAGAAACTGGAGGCAGAAAGAAAATGAGAAAATGGATATCGAGGATCCTGTTTGTAGTTTCCATTATCCTTCTCTCCATCAGCCTCTATTTTCTGATGGGAATGTATCTGGAAGATCGAAAAAGCGAAACAGGATTCGACTCTATTCGACAAATTCATGAAGAACAGAAAACCAATGATAAAAAAGATAATGCTGAGGGAGACAGTAATTCTTCTGCTATTGTTGATCCTGGTCTTCTGGCTTTACATCAAAAGAATCCGGACTGCATTGGATGGATAAAGATTGAAGGGACAGCAATCGACTATCCGGTCATGTATCATCCGGAGGAAAAGAACTTCTATCTCCGAAGAAATTTTGAGAAAGAATACGATGTGAGTGGGACACCATTTCTCTCAGAACTTTGTGATCCGGAAGATGCAGACAACCTGATTATCTATGGTCATCATATGAGTTCAGGAAAAGTGTTTGCAGCTCTGGATCGTTATAAGTCAGAAGAATTCTATCAGGAACATCCGATCATCCAGTACAGCACACTTCATGGGAAGGAACAGTATCAGATCATAGCAGCCTTTGCTGTTCCGGTGTATAC
>SFQZ01000258.1 GCA_004562915.1 bacterium | reverse complement strand
CTGTACCGAAGCCCCGATCTCCTTTACTTCGGAAAGCGTGACCTCCCTCTGCTCCCGGTTGGTGAAAAGCAACATCTCATGCGGCATCTGAAAACCGGTAAACTGATGTTTTCTGACACCTTCCGTCTTCAGAATAATCTGATTTAACTCCCGGATCTCTTCCCCCTGATGTTTTTGTTCATCTGCAGGTACCTGCTGATTTTTCACCTCCTGCAGACGGTTTTTAAAGAATTCGAGATTTTCTCTGACGTCAAGCTTTCCCAATGCTGTCAGATAAGCACTTTTCACATAAAGTGTTGTCTCATTCTGATAGGCTACGATCAGTGCATCTTTTGCCTGTTCAAGCTTTAAATCCCCGATCAGAAGTGCTGTATTTTTCCTTGTCTTGGCATCTTCATCTGATAAAAATGCAACGATCATGGACTCTTTTCCCTGGAGCAGTTCCAAAAATGCTTTTTTACTGTCCTGCTTCTTGATTTCTTTTCTGATCTGACTAATCGTCGTTCTGATTTCCTGTTTTTCTTCTAATTTATGAAATTCATTTTCTAACATATTTTCTTATATTAACCCTTTATCCGATTGTTTCCGTCATTCTTTTATTTTTTGTAACAAAAAAGTCCGGTTCATAAGTTATTCTAATTTATTTCCTGTGTTTTTTCAATACCGTAGGTATCGATATATGTCAATAAGTCTGTCTTGAAATCCGACCAGGCTTTACTGTTTTCGACAAAATATTTTGGGCAATCCTTTCCTGTTACATCATAATGTCGAATCACGTCGTCTGTGGTCAGATCATACCGCCCCATAAGCCATGCCACAAGTTCGACCAATGACTGGTAAGTTTCATCTGTAAACTTTCCGCTCTCATCTGGAATACAGCATTCTACCGAAATGGTATCGCTGTTTCTGTCATTGGATGCATAAGAGATCTCATTACATGGAATGCACTGAATGATTTCCCCACTGATTCCAATGATAAAATGGCTGCTGGCATGCGTCTCCCCTGTCTCTGCCAGACTTTCAAAATAACTGCGGTTCTGTTCCGCTGTCGTTCCCGGATTTGCCGTATAATGGACGACTATCCCATTTACCTGCGCAAGCTCTGTTCCCGGTCTGGAATACTCATTGACCGTCAGCAGCTCTACCGCAAAATCCGGAGATTCCTCAACATACTTGACAGGCTCTGATACCACTGCCTCCTCTGCTGCTGATTTTTCTGCCACTTTATGCACCAGCATTACAATAAGAAGCAATGCAAGAAAAAAAACGGTAAACGTCACTGCCCGAAAAATAATCTGCTGCTTTCGTCTCTTTCTTCTCCGCTCTCTCCGAGCCTGTATTCTTCTGCGCTCCTGCTCTTCGTAAATCTCTTCGTCACTCCGCTGCATAAAATCTTTTGTATTCTCCCTTACCCCATTTATTACAGGCAGATACTAATAGCCGGCTGAACAGACCGATAGCGCAAAGCTATCCGGTACTCTGTCACCCGGCTATTTTTTATATCTGTCCAAGCAGATGCTTTACATGAAAAGCTTCATCAAAAGAAATATCATCTTCCAGAATCTCTAACGTTTCCTCCGAATGTTCCACTTCCCTTGAAAAAATTCTTGCATTCGCAATCCGGTCGTCCAACTTGAAACTTTTTCCATTGGCAAAATATCGTACAATATCCATATCGCGGATCACTAAAAATCCTACAATTGCGAACTGTGCCTTAGCCAGTACATTTCCATCATACCATGCACGCATAAAATACCGGTAAGTAAAATATACAAGAATATGTTCATACCAGATTTCATTGTAATCGACAGACTTTTTATATTCCTCAAGTGCCTCTGTGTAAGAATGTGTCTCAAAGAAATCACGCACCCGCTGTTTTACTTCCACCCATTCGTCATTGATATTCTCAAGTTCATCGAAAGTCTCCATGCGGACATGGAAATACTCCATCGGCTTCCACAATTCTTCCTCCGGGTTTTCCACCACATTCTGCAATTTTTCACAGAATTTCAGATACTCCCTGATCCTGTCGTCAATACTCTTTTCCCGGTTCTGTAAAATGGCAACCGCCTGTGTCCGGTACTCCTCTAAATGAGAACAGAACTCCTCCATATCTTCCTCGAAAGGTTCTTCCTCCTCATCCTCGTAAAATTCATCTTCAATTCCAAGATTCGGCAGTTCGATATCTTCATAAGACATTTTACCCTCATCAGAAAAAATAATGCGTCCTACTTCTTCACAGGACACACTCAAAGATTTTTCCCTGACATCGCCGTACTCCACAACAAAACGTGGATACTCGGTGCAGACTTCACACAAAGCCTCCTCGCCAAGTTCGCTGTAAATATCGCATAATTTGTTCTGATCTAAAAATGGGCACCAGCCGTTTTTCCGCAATACAAAGCTGTGTTCCTCATCTTCTGTCACCGTCTGCTCTTTCAGGCGCTCTCCAAACGCTC
>SFQZ01000071.1 GCA_004562915.1 bacterium | reverse complement strand
GCGTACGCTGCCGAAAACTAACATATCTGCAATTTTCAAGGTTCCCATGGAGCCATTTTTTTCAGCTCCATTTTTTCATAGGCTACTTTACACTACCCCCTTTCTTTGATTTATAATAGCATTATACTATAAGATTTGCTTGTTGTGTATATTATATTCATTTTCCATGAAAAATACTGTTGCAAATACAACAAAACAGTGAGTTTTATATATTTTTTTGCATTTTTTCACGAGGTGATAACATGGAGAAGGTTCAACATATTTTTCAAAATATCAGTAAATCGGAATGGAACCGTATGATGGTATGTTTTCATGCATCAGAAAAATGGTATCAGACAGGACAGCGTGTCTGTTCCTATGGTGAGAACAGTGAACAGATTGGTATCGTTATGGAAGGAACTGTTCAGCTTGTCAGAACCCACACCGATGGGCGCCAGACCATACTGGAACAGCTGGAACCGGGCAGTCTTTTTGGTGAACCTTTGTCTTACACTGCTTTTTCAGGGGGATCACTTCAAATATACAGTTTAAAGGACAGTAAAATATTATACATAGATTATTCTCATCTGATCAAGCGCTGCCCCCAAGCCTGTAGCTTTCACAGTCAACTGGTCAACAACGCACTTCAGATCATTGCCCAAAAATCAGTACAGTTGAGCAAGCGACTGGAGGTATTGAGCCAGAGAACTATCCGGGATAAACTGCTGTGTTATTTTTCTATTTTATCTGCCCAGAATCAGTCACAGATATTTACCCTGCCGTTTTCTTACAGTTCACTAGCAGACTATCTTTCTGTAGACCGCAGTGCCATGATGCGGGAACTGAAAAAAATGAAGGACGAAGGAATTCTTCAGACCGACAAACACGATATTACTTTGCTTTCCGGAGGAATATATCTATGAATACAAAAGAAACAACTCAAAATCAGATTACAGAAGGTGTCATCTGGAAACAGCTGCTGCTTTTTTTCTTTCCGATTGTACTGGGTACTTTCTTTCAACAACTCTATAACACGGCTGATACGATTATCGTAGGACGGTTTGTGGGAAAAGAAGCACTTGCTGCCGTAGGCGGTTCTGCTGCTCAGATTGTCAATCTTGTAGTGGGGTTTTTCGTAGGACTGGCTTCCGGTGCTACGGTTATTATTTCCCAATATTACGGTGCCGGTGACAGAGAACATCTGAATCGTTCCCTGCACACGGCTTATGCTTTTTCTATCGTTGGAAGTGTGATGATTTCCGTTTTGGGAATTATTCTCTCTCCGTTGCTTCTTCGAATCATGAACACTCCGGAAGATTTGATGAAGGACTCTATCCTGTATCTGAGAATTTATTTCGCCGGTATCCTTTTTGTCTTTATCTATAATGTAGGATCCAGCATTCTGAGAGCTGTGGGAGATTCCATACGCCCGCTGTATTATCTGATTGTCTGCTGCGTTCTTAACATTATTCTGGATGTTGTTCTTGTGCTTGTTTTTCATATGGGGGTAAGCGGTGTTGCCATCGCTACTGTATTTTCTCAGGCAGTCAGTGCCGTCCTTGTTACCCGGGCGCTGATGCATTCCGATGATCTGTACTGTCTGGAACTGAAAGAAATCCGTCTTTATAAAGCAGCTCTTCTTTCTCTGATCTGGATCGGACTTCCTACAGGATTTCAAACGATTATGTATTCGGCTTCCAACATGATGATTCAGGCCTCTCTGAACAATTTCGGAACAGATACGATTGCTGCCTGGACCGCTTTTGGAAAAATTGATGCCTTTTACTGGATGGTAAACAGTGCTTTCGGAATCGCTGTCACTACCTTTGTAGGACAGAATTTTGGAGCCGGAAAGTATGATCGGATGAAAAAAAGTGTAATTGTAGGGATCGGTATGGCTCTGGCAACGGCTTTCGCCATCACCGGCTTTTTCTTTGTTGGAGGAGAAATGCTTTTTCATCTTTTTACCGCAGATGCCTCTGTTGTCACCATTGGTATGAATATGCTGCATCTGATTGCTCCTACCTACTTTCTCTACGTATTTATAGAACTTTTATCCGGAGCCTTGCGCGGCACCGGTGATGTGGTAATCCCTATGATTATGACCTGCTGCGGCATATGCGTCCTGCGTGTGATCTGGATTCTATTTGTGGTACCTTTCAAGCCGGAGATTTCCACGATTATCTTCAGTTACCCGATTACCTGGTTTATAACCGCAGTTTTATTTATCATCTATTACATCATAAAATTCCGCAGATTTCCCCGGGGAGTTTAAATATTTCCCCGGGTCTTTTTTGCACTTGTCAGGAATAAAATAAATCAACAACTCAATCGGAGTTTTTATGAAAATCCTGCTATTTTTATCCGATCTTATGATTCCCCTTATTCTGTTTTATATTGTGGGATTCGGTTTTCTCATGAAAAGAAATATTTATGAAGACTTTGTAGACGGAGCAGCCAGCGGTTTAAAGACCGTCGTAAAAATTATGCCCACTCTGATCGGATTGATGACCGGAGTAGGCATTCTGCGGGCTTCCGGATTTCTGGATATGCTTGGAAGTCTCTTTGGCGGTATACTGGATCGAATCGGTTTTCCCTCCGAACTGGTTCCGCTGACCATTGTCAAAATGTTTTCCTCCAGTGCTGCCACAGGTCTCCTTCTGGATATATATAAAGAATTCGGTACTGACTCCAGATCAGGACTCATCGCATCCCTGATTCTGAGCAGTACCGAAACTATTTTTTACACAATGAGTGTTTATTTTATTGCCGCCAAAGTTACCAAGACACGCTACACCTTGCCCGGTGCTCTTCTGGCAACCCTCACTGGAACCATAGCCAGCGTAATTCTGGCCGGTATGATTTAACCCTTTTTTAACCTACGCATAATCATCCAGTACATAACGAGAAACAGCACCGCCGCAAGTATCCATGCCACCGGGCTGGCCATGCAGATTCCCCAATAACTCTTATATCCTGAGGCTGCTGTCGCCACAACTCCACGACCTACAAGTTCTGCTACTCCGCCCATCATAGCTGCCAGACCAAATCCCATTCCCTGGATACCGTTTCTGTATACATTGACAACTGCCAGCGGGATAAAGAACAGGGTAGCGCATTTCAGGTAAATATCTACCAGACCGATAACCATATCCAGATTTTCCGATACAAACAAACCTGTCAGTTTATAGCCCCAATAGTATGTCAAAATACCCGCCAGTGCCGAGTAGACAAAAGAAATTACGGTAGCTGCCATAAATCCTTGATGAATTCTTTTTACTTTTCCTGCACCCATATTCTGTGCCGAATAGGTAGCCATGGTAGTGCCAAGTGCAACATACATCTGAGAAATCACCTGTTCTATTTTACTTGCAGCAGTAAATGCCGCCACATGTACAGATCCCAGAATATTCAATGCAGACTGTACCATCATCGTTCCGATTGCAGTGATAGAAAATTGCAGTGCCATGGGAAATCCCAGTGACAGCTGTGTTCGAATCAAATGAGCATTTGGTTTGAAATCTGATTTTTCCAGTCTCAGAAGAGGTACTTTCTTAATAATATAAATCAGGCAAAGAATACCTGACACTCCCTGAGCAATCACAGTAGCGTAAGCCGCTCCCGGCGCTCCCAGATGAAACACAATAATCAGAAGCAAATCCAGTAATATATTCAGTCCGGCTGAAAATAAAAGGAAATATAAAGGTGTTTTACTGTTTCCAAGGGCCCTCAGAATACCCGCCAGAAGATTGTACAGAACCTGTGCAAAAATACCTGCACAGATAATCATAATATACATATATGCATCATGAAAAATATCATCCGGTGTATTCATCAGCTTAAGTAAAGCCTTCATACCTGCCATACTGACAACCGTCATAATAATAGAGATAATCACGGATAATACCGCCGCCGAACCTACTGTTTTCCGCATGCCGGCCATATCTCCGGCTCCAAATCTCTGACTTGTCAAAACTGTAAAACCTGCTGTCAATCCCATCAGAAATCCCAGAATCAGAAAACAAATCGTACCGGTGGCTCCTACCGCAGCCAGTGCATTGGTTCCTACGAACTTTCCCACAATTACTGTATCTACCATCGTATAAAACTGCTGAAAAATATTGCCAATCACTACCGGCAAAGTGAAATTCCAAATAATTTTCGCCGGGTTTCCTACTGTCATGTCTTTTTCCATATGCTATCCCGCCTTTCAAAAAATGAACTCCAAATTTTCGCACGTCCCCTATTATAGGAGAACATTTTGAAAGATTCAATACAGAAAAAATTATTTTTTCAAGACTATTTTCAGCATTGTAACCAAGAATCAGCGGGGACCGATGCCTTGACTTTGTGTCCCTGTTGCCGAACCGGCAAATCGTTTTTTGAAGTCTATTTCTATCACTGTATTATCCGTTACAACGACTTCATTACAAAGCTTGTCAAACGGAAACAGCCGCATTTCCCCCGGAAGAAGAATTCCGTTATTTTCTATCTCACCATTCAGAATTTTCATCTTCTTTTCCACCCACGGAGAGTAACACCGGAAATAAATCCTGTTTGCTTCCTCATCAAATTCCATGGTACTCAGCCAGCCATTTCCTCCATATAGATCAAACTGATAGTTTGTCACCACATCGATCACATCATGTCCGGCATTATTTTTAAAAGTGGATACCCATCTTTCTTCTATGTGCCCTCTTACTGTCATAAATACCTGATCAAAAGGTTTTACAAAGGTATCCATATCTTCATTAAAATGTGAAAACACAATCGTCGGATATTCCCGGTGTGTATCCAGAATATGCAAGATCCATTCTTTATCTGTGCTAATATCCTCTTCTTCCCATGGAAGGGACAAAAACAGATACTCATAAGAACCTACACTGATAATAGAATAACCGGAAATTCCCGAAGGGGCTGTTCCCTGGTATCCGGGCTGTCTCTCATATCTGGTTCCGCCGAAATATTTCTTAAACTCAGGACCATCGTGATTTCCGTCCGTTACCATATAGGGAATCCGGGCATGATCAAGGATAGAAAATGCCGATCTGCTCTCAAAAATTCACGCACCGTTCCATCCTGCGAAAGATCTCCTACACACATAGCCATTGCAATACGCAGTTTTTCCACATTGTCACGAATCCATTCCATCTGTGCATCCACAATCTCCGGTTTATACTGGGTCTGATACTGAGGATCCGGAATATTTACAAAGGTGTAATTACTCTCTCCAGCAAGATTCGGGTACGGATCATTATTGCCGGCAAGATGATACCGGTCATCGATTCTATGTTCTGTCACCAGATAATCTTTCGGATTTATTTCTCCCCTGCATATTCGGATTTCCTGAATGCATCCCTTAAAAATAGCATCCCCGCAAAGAGCCTCTGAAAAAGTATCTGCCTCGCTCCAGTAGGCGGTACCCACAACCCATACGCCCTGACCATTTGCATGCAATCCTTTGATACCGGTCTGCTTCTGAAAAGTATTACATCGCTGCACCTGAATTCCATCAACAATCATAATGGTACTATATCCATCATTTTTAACCACCACATGATGCCATTTGTCCGGTTGGATACCGTCCGCATCCGACCAGGTGGTGGGATTTGTCTGAATCTCATCATTGTTCGCAGTCCACGGATTCCACTGCAGCTCTCCGGATTCCGATACATTCAGCCCGCCATTGGACTGCGTTTCTTCCCCTTTCATTCCTGACAGCTTTCCGGTACCTTTTCGCCCAAGCACACCAGACCAGGTAGAAAGTTCACTGTCACAGGGTATTTTCAGAATTACTTCTATCGTATATCCATCTATAAATTCCTCTCTGTTCACAGGAGCATCAGAAACTGTCTCGAAAAATACACCTATCTTCTTTCCTGATTTCGTGTTCTCGGGTCCCATGTAAATACATTCCGCCTCTTGATCCCCATAAATATTATCCTTCACAAATGTCATATACGCATCTGCATTCTTTCCTTTGGAAATACGCTCTGTGTTCAACCGAAGATCATTCCCGTTTCCTGAAGCGTCTCTGATAATCAAATCATTGCTTTCCAGAGAACCGTCTTTGCAATATACTGAATCAAATTTCCAGTCTACAACCGTCTTACCGTTATTTTCTGTCTTATTCATCTGTTCGATTCCTCCCGGATTATGTCACTTTAGCACTGTTTTCTGCTGTCAGTGTAATCTTTTCCACGCCAATGATACCAATACGATTCTATCGTCACAATAGACAAAACTATGAGAGTCAGTGGATTTTTATCTGCTTTATTCCTGATCCTGTTATCGTATCTGCCTGGGTGTTACTCCGTACTTGCGTTTGAACAGGCGATTAAAATAAGATAGATTTTCAAATCCACACTGCTGGGAGATCTCAAGAATACTGTCCTGTGAAGTTCCCAGCATCCTATGTGCCATGGTTAATCGGTAATCATTGAGATAAGTTACAAATCCGGTATGCATATGTTCCTTAAAAAATTTCATAAAATGGGAGGCACTGTAATGACACAATTCTGCCATCTGCGCAATGGTAATCTGCTCACTGTAATGCTCCTGCACAAACTGCACGATAAATTTTATTTTCTGCAGTGTCTTTTCTTCCGCCGCTGTAAGATGGTTTCCACGCTGATTGGTAGTAATAAGAAATAACAGCTGAAACAGATATCCCTTCAATGCAAGTTGGTATCCATAGGGTCTCCGTTCACACAATCGGTCCATACTTTTTACAACAGAAGAAAACTCATCATAATACGAAATTCCCGGATGAATATGGTTGTCCACAGGAATCTTACCATTGAACAACGGTGTCAGGAATTCACCGGAACAAATATCCTCCGAATTTGTAAATAACATTCCTCCACGAAACAGAATATTTTCATACTCCATTTTCATCCCTTCCTCTTCTTCAATGGAATGCAAATGTCCCGGCAACACAACAATAATACTTCCTGCAGACACTTTGTACCGGTTGAAATTCACATGGACAATCCCGCTTCCCTTTTGAATAACAATCAACTCTGTTTCATTATGCCAATGATAAGGAACACAGGGAAAATCCAAAGGAATGCTGCATAAATACGTGTTATAAGGGAAGGTTTTGTCTGTATGTGCTTTATTTTCTTTGTATTTTTGAAATTCGGCAAGATTCATATGGCCTCCTGAAATATTTTTACAAACTCATAACTGATTTTTATATGATAGTATTGTACTATAATCGGAGGCTATTTTGCAAGATTATTAAGATTTTTGATTGTATAATTCAATTGTGATAAACAAAAAGGACATCTTAAAATCTGATGTTTGAAAGGAGAATCATCATGAAAATTGAGGAAAGACTTTTAAGTCAGTTACCAAAACCCCTCTGCGAATGCAGCAATCAGGAAATATATGATGCTCTTTTGACCATGGTACAGGACATGGCAAAAGAAAAAGAATATAAAGAAGGCAAAAAGAAAATTTATTACATTTCAGCAGAATTTCTTATCGGAAAACTGCTTTCTAACAACCTGATCAACCTTGGAATCTACAGTGAAGTAAAAGAGCTTCTGAAAAAAGCAGGAAAGGATATCTGCCAGATTGAAGAACTGGAGCAGGAACCTTCTCTCGGAAACGGCGGTCTCGGACGACTGGCTGCCTGCTTCCTGGACTCTATTGCCACACTGGGTTATACAGGTGCCGGAATCGGTCTGAACTATCATTTGGGACTGTTTAAACAGAAATTCGTAAACAGGCTGCAGAAAGAAACGAAGAACCCCTGGATTGAGGAAAAAAGCTGGTTAACTAAGACCGACGTATGTTATCCGGTAACTTTCAAAGATTTTACTCTGCAGGCAAGAAAATATGAAATTGCTGTAACCGGATATGATAACCGTACCAACAAACTGAATCTGTTCGATGTGGATTCTGTAGACGAATCCATCGTAAGAGACGGAATCAGCTTCGATAAAAGGGATATCGCCCACAATCTGACTCTGTTCCTGTACCCTGATGACAGTGATGAAGAGGGAAGAAAACTGAGAATCTATCAGCAGTACTTTATGGTAAGTGCCGGTGCACAGATGATTCTTGATGAGTGTATAGCAAAAGGAAGTAATCTGTACGATCTGGCTGACTATGCGGTTATTCAGATCAATGATACTCACCCGACCATGGTAATTCCGGAACTGATCCGTCTTCTCATGGAGCGGGGAATGGATATGGATGATGCCATTAGTGTAGTACAGAGAACCTGTGCCTATACCAACCATACCATCCTGGCAGAAGCATTGGAAAAATGGCCAATCCATTATCTCAAAGAAGTGGTACCGCAGCTTGTGCCGATCATCGAAGTTTTGGATGATAAGGTAAGAAGACGTTTTACGGATGAAAGCGTTGCCATTATTGACCGTAACAATGTAGTTCATATGGCTCATATTGATATTCACTACGGATTCAGTGTCAACGGTGTTGCCGCTCTGCATACGGAAATTCTGAAAAATTCCGAATTAAATAACTTCTATCGTATTTATCCGGAGAAGTTCAATAATAAGACAAATGGAATTACCTTCCGAAGATGGCTGCTTCACTGTAATCCTGAACTTGCAAATGCAGTTACAGAGCTGATTGGTGAGGGATATAAGAAGGATGCCACAGAATTGAGCGAACTTCAGAAATATATGGAAGATAAGAAAGTTCTTTCCCGTCTGCTGGAAATCAAGCAGAACAATAAGACTGCACTGAAAGAATATCTGGAAGAGACCCAGGGACTGCATATCAACGAAAACTCTATCTTTGATATTCAGATCAAACGTCTTCATGAGTACAAACGTCAGCAGATGAACGCACTGTATGTAATTTACAAATATCTGGAGATTAAAAAAGGAAAGATTCCAAAAACACCGATCACTGTAATCTTCGGAGCAAAAGCTGCACCTGCTTACACCATCGCCAAAGATATCATTCATATGATTCTCTGCCTGCAGGAAATCATTGACAATGACCCGGATGTAAAACCATATCTCAACGTGGTTATGGTAGAAAACTACAATGTAACACTGGCTGAGAAACTGATTCCTGCCTGTGATATTTCCGAACAGATTTCACTGGCATCCAAGGAAGCCAGCGGTACCGGAAACATGAAATTCATGCTGAACGGTGCCGTAACTCTGGGAACAGAAGATGGTGCCAATGTGGAAATTCATGAACTGGTGGGGGATGATAATATCTATATCTTCGGTGCTTCCAGTGACGAAGTAATTGCTCATTACCAGCATGGGGATTATGTAGCACAAGACTACTACCAGAATAACCCTGTAATCCATGAAGTTGTAGATTTCATCACTGGGCCACAGATGCTGGCTGTAGGATGTGAAGAAAATCTTTACCGTCTGAAACAGGAACTGGCTGGCAAAGACTGGTTCATGACCTTCCTGGATTTCGAAGACTATGTTGCAAAAAAAGAACAGGCCTTTGAAGACTATACAGACAGAGAAGCATGGGCACAGAAAATGCTTGTAAACATCAGCAAAGCCGGATATTTCTCCTCCGACAGAACCATTGAGGAGTATAACAGAGATATTTGGAAACTCTAGAAACCGGAACAGAACCGGACAGGGGACAAACCGGACAGGGGACAGACCTGTGTCCTGTCCGGTTTCCTCCATCCTCTTTTGCAGCAACACACCCCTGATCATCACGCCAAATCTTGCCTTTCTTTTTCATCAAACGGAAACAGTTCTTTAATCAAAACATGATGAAAACGATCCTTTCGCCTCGGAGAGACTTCACGCTCTCCGCTTACCTCTATCCATCACTTTACAAAACGCCACCGCCACTGCTGTACTGATTGCCGTAGCTACAATCGCCGGTCCCACAATGACAGCCGGATTTGCACTTCCATACTGGCTTCTGTAAGCGATAATATTCACCGGAATCAGCTGCAATGATGAGATATTCAGTATCAAAAAGGTACACATCTCATTGCTGGCAATCCCCTTCTTTTGAACAGATCCTGTAATCCGTCCCATTCTCCTCTCATCCTCCAGTTCTGCCAGCCTCTCCATGGCTTCTAAACCAGCTAATGTCAAGGAGTTGACTTTATTTTATTGCTTTAATATGTAAAAGAGATTTCTTGATTCTTTATTCTTTACATATATACTGTAAATAAAAGAAACAAGTTTCTTACCGATCGGCAATTAGTAGCTTACTTGTTTCTTTTCATATCCTATGGACTTATTTTAGTAATAAAGAGAGTACCTTTGGTCTAGCACCTTTTCCATATTTAAATTTCAAAGCATGCCTAATTAGCTCTGGCAAATAATATTTATCATTTTCTATTCTTAAATATCCCTCTTGCTTCATGATTTTTTCATCCGCTTGCGTAAGATTAAAAGTATCACTAGAAAATGGTAATATTTTCTTTTCAGCTGGCGCATTTTCCAACTTATCAAAAATGGGACCGAGTGCCTTAATTTCTTCTCTTATTTCACTGATTTTTTCACTTGAACAATCAGATACAGCTTTTTTTATTTCTGCCGGCATTAGATATCTATCCGTATAAATAGGTCTACCTGTATTTACAGTAGCCTTCTCTAAAAATCTAATTATATCTCGTGCCTGCAACTGTCCGTTAAAATCTGATAATGCTGCCAAAATCCACCTTGATGAATTTGCCTCATTTGATGTCGGTTTTCCCAGTTTTACACCCCATAATTTATTGAGCATTCGATCAATTATTTCTTTCGGTGCTGCTTCTAATGGAACTTCCTCTTGATAAAAATCTGGAACAACCTGGCTAGTTAACCAAACCACAAGTCTCAATGCCTCTGTACTTGACCACTGTAATTCTACAGAACGATATTGTGAATAGAATTGTTCATAATTAACTGTTAATGAATCTCTTACCATATCTTTCCTCAAAAATACCATTAGTCCAACATTAGTATATTTTATTTTTACTTCACCAATCAAATCTCTGCATAATGCCGTTATAGCATTCTTCTCATTTTCAGATACAATCGTATGTTGAATAATTTCCTCCAAACCATCTATTAAAAATACTACCTTAATATTTGTCTTTCTTAAATCCTGATCAAATTCTTCGAATGACTGATACGCATTATTTACCGCACTTAAAATAATCTTCTTCCAAATATCTTTCCATTCTAATTCATCATGATTATTTCTTAAATATCCTACCAATCTATCTGTGCTGTCAATACATACAGAGTTTTCTATTTTACCTTTCGCACTGTTTTTATTATAATTTTGTATAGCAGCTTCTATAATTTCATATAATCCTCCCGCATTTCTACTTGCAAACAATGGGACCATCAAAACATGCCTATCGTCTTTATCAACTTTTGTTGTTTTAACAGAATTTTTATCCATATATTCAATGAATTCTTCCCAATACTGATTTCTTAATATTTCTCTGTATAAAAATGTTTTTCCCGACCCCTTTGCTCCCATTATTACTGTATTAGGAACACTATTTTTATACTTTTTAATTAGGTTTTGAATAGAATCTGTCATTAATATTTCAATCGCACCATTTCCTTCAGCTGTGATTTGCGTTTCTGCAAAGTCATGAATGCGTTTTATAATTTCTTCGCGTGTTAAATTAGTCTCTGTTTTTTGCGTTCCTTTTGGAATGCTATAACTATTCTGAACAAGTTCAAACATTTTTTTATAAAAATCTCTTCCATCTAAACTCTTCATTATTTTCTGTAAAGTTTCTAAATGAACAAGTTCACTTGCAAATGGAAGTTCAGTCACTATATTATCTGTTATATATTTTCTGTCATCTGGCAAGTATTGATCATAAACAGCTACTAACTCGCTAACAATATCCGTGATATTTACTCCTTCCTGTCCCATTGTCAATAAAATCTCCGGTATTTTAGAATCTCCATTCAAAGGCAGCCCTTTGCTTAATTGATGCAATAATATTTCTGTTCCTTTCACAGACTGATATGAAGTTGATGTCACCAAATATTTTTTCACTCGAGGATCAAATAATAACGGGGCAGAAAATTCGCTTAATCCTGCTCTCAAATCAACTAATACTAATTCTGCATCCACTTTCTCACCTAATTTTGATAAAATTTCTGCCAGAATATATTTTTTATTGTAACTTAGTGCAAGACTTTCTGGACTTGAATACATATCCAATAGTTGCTCTATATATCTGTATGTTGGTAAAACAATATGTTCCACTATGCTCTTCTCAGTCTCTATTTTAATTGTAAACTCCGATATTTTATCAGCAACTAATTCGATAATTTCATCTGCATTATCTTTCTCCTGTGCAACTTCCAGTAAATCTAAAAAACTAAATGCTGGTTCCTCTTGATTTGATGTTAACCACGTGATTCCTGGAGCCTCCAGATCTGCGTCCACAATAAGAATCTTTTTTGTATTCCTTAAATCTTTTAACGATGACCATGCCTTGACAAATGCCAACAAAGACAATGTTCTTCCTACGCCACCTTTATATGAATGAAATGCAAGCACTGGTACTCCAGAAAGCTCTTTTTCTATCAGTTCGTTATAATATGCAGACTCCTGATACAAAATATTTTTAAAAAGCGGAGCAACAACGCTTGGTTTTCCCCCACTTTCCCCTATTTCAAAAATAACATTCAAATATTCATTCGAAAAATCCAGCAAAACCCTCTCACTTTTACCATCATATTTTTCACCCAATATCAAATCTAATATGCTTTTTGCACTCTTTACATCTTCATTTTCATTTAAGTAAACTATAAGTTCATCAATATATGTCTCAATATCAATAATTGTGGTTCCCCATTTATTTTTATCTAATAATAATTTTCGTTCTACATCTTTCCATGTATATAACAGCATTTTCTTCACATCCCTTCTTCTATCCAACATGCCACATTTTTTAATGTTTCTTCTATTTTTTCTTCTTTGTCATGTTCTTTTTCCTGTATCCGAATACAATACCTATAAAGTTGATGGTATGCCTCCGACACCACTTGGTCCTTATGTACTGTCTCTAATTGTGGAAATTTAAAATTACCTTGCTGACCTAATTCTTTTAATATTTTTTCCAAATTGTGAGATTTTAAAATGCTTTTTTTCTTTTCATCAGTACCATCCAATATTCTTTTGGGATTATTTTCACGCCACTTATCTAGCAACATATATTTCAATCCGCATTCCACACAATAAATCAAAAGTAATCTTCTACTATTAACATTTGAATTATCATTTTTCATTCTTTTATATGATTCATAGTGTTTTTTATAGCCATTTCTATAATCCCTCTTATCTGCAATTAACATCCCTGTATTCCTCCCTATATGCAAATCATACCTATTTGCTCTCTCCCAATTTCATTAATATACCCTTCGGTATATACTGATTCAACGTCTAAAATAATTATAGTCTGTACCGAAAAAACCGTCAACCAAAATGCTATATCTGTACAATCTAGGAATCTCCTATTAACGTCCTTTCATTCATATAACCAGGATTCAACTTGCTTTTTATGTTTTAAATATATCATCATGCTTAAAAACAATCTCCACCCGGTTTCTGTCATACACATAGATACAAGAAATCAATGCATGAACCAGTTCTTTTGAAAGTTCCTCTTTCCTAGCAAATGTTTCATATAGGTTCAGAATTCCATTTGCTTTTTCTTCTTTTCCAACCGGCATATACGCACAATTCTGTTCTTTCTCCTCCAGTTTAAAAATTCGCTCACCGATACTTTTTTTCTTTTCAAAATATTCATTCTCAGCAAGCTTTCCATCACTGAATTCCTCATATAATTTCAGTTTCTCCTGTTTTGCCTGCACTATCTGGTGTCTTATTTCTTTAAGTCGGTTAGTATGTTTCTTTTTCTCCTGCTCTGCTTTCTTCTCTATCTGTTTTTTTATCTGACTGATATCTCCAATCAGCATCATCTGTGATTTAATTGCAGCATGGACTACTTGAAGGATTTCTTCTTCTGATATATTTCCCGGGCAGCATTCAACATTCCCCTGAGAGTAGCGATACCGACAATAGTATGTAACATTTTTTCGATTTCTCCTTGTCAGATTATGCCTGCAGTTTCCGCATTTCAGAAGACCTTTCACGGGCGAATCCTCTGTTCCTTTGATCCGCTTCTCAACTCCCGATCTTTTTTTCTGCTTTTCTATTTCCACACTCTTATGTGCATCCAAAAACAATTGAACAGGAATGACCGGTTCATGAATATCCGGAATCTCCTCGCGTTTTTGAACAGGTATATGCTTCACCTTATAGCCTCCCACCTGTACACACTCTCTTGTATGAAACACAACACTTCCCAGATACTCTCTATTATTAACGATTCGCCTCACAATTCCACCGCTCCATTTTTTCATGCTGTCATGGTAATTACCTTTCGTCAAAACTCCTTTCT
>SFQZ01000257.1 GCA_004562915.1 bacterium | reverse complement strand
CACAACCGGACGTGATGATTCCAATTCAAATCAGTACCGATATCCGTATGAACCGACGCCATATACGGTGTTAGAGCGGTTTGCTAATTCCGGGCTGCTTTGCAAGGAAAATACACTTTTAGATTATGGCTGTGGCAAAGGCAGAGCTGATTTTTTTCTTTCTTATCAGACACGCTGTCACACGATCGGTGTGGAATACAACGAGCGGATTTATGAGAAAGCGGTAGAAAACAGAGAACAGGGGGCTGCGGCAGGGCGGACAGAATTTGTACTTGCAGATGCCGTGCAGTTTTCGGTTCCGGCAGAGGTAGACCGGATCTACTTTTTTAATCCATTTTCGATAGAGATATTAAAGAAAGTTTTGGCGCGCGTGTTGGAATCCTATTATGAGAATCCGAGGGAATTGCTTTTATTCTTTTATTATCCTTCGGATGAATACATTTCTTATTTAATGACAGTAGACGAACTTATCTTTTCCGATGAAATCGATTGCAGAGATTTGTTTCCGGGGGAAAATAAAAGAGAGCGGATTGTGGTATTTGAGGTAGAATAACTACAGTGTGATTTGCAGTTTTCGATACAGTCAGTATCCGTACAGCAAATATGGCGATTGACATATCCAAAAACAGGTGGTAGTATAAAATTCGAATGAGAGGGAATGAAGTTCTCCCTTGGGAAACCAGAACTGCTGAATATAGCTGGTGACTTCTACGATTATTTGAAATTATAGTCGCAGAAGGCATCAGCTTTTTTGCGTCTATAGTAAAATAAGGAGGCTAAATCCTCTGCTCCTGCAAGAGCAGTCGCATTTTGCTTCGCAAAACAAGGAGGATTTATGTTAGCATCATTATCACTTATTTTTATTGTAGGACTTGCAATGGGAGCCATTTGCCAGAAACTGAAGCTGCCACGGATCATCGGAATACTCGTCACCGGAATTGTGTTGGGACCGTATGTGCTCGATTTGCTTGATCCATCCATTTTATCAATCTCCGCTGAGCTGCGGAAGATGGCACTGATTATTATTTTATTGAAAGCCGGACTTTCACTGGATTTAAAAGATCTGAAAAAAGCCGGGCGTTCCGCTGTATTACTGTCGTTTGTTCCTGCATCGCTTGAAATTGCAGGTTATGTGCTTTGCGCCCCGGCAATCTTAGGAATCACAAGAGGGGAGGCAGCCGTGATGGGAGCTGTGCTCGGTGCGGTATCTCCGGCGGTGGTCGTTCCAAGAATGGTAACTCTTATGGAGAAAAAATATGGCACAGAGAAAGCAATTCCACAGATGATCATGGCGGGCGCATCGTGTGACGATATTTTTGTGATTGTATTGTTTACAACATTTCTAAGTATTGCGCAGGGTGGTCATGCCAATGTACTTGATTTTGTAAATATTCCGGTGTCAATCGTACTTGGTATAATTTTAGGCGCAGTGACAGGTTATGGACTGTATCTTTTCTTTGAGACGGCATATGCGAGAAAACACTGCGTGCGTAACAGTATAAAAGTAATCATTGTTCTTGGATTTTCCTTTTTACTGGTATCAGTGGAAGGATGGCTGGAAGGAAAAATTTCCTTATCAGGACTGCTTGCGGTGGTCTCTATGGCTTGTGTGATCAAAATGAAAAGCCCTGTATTTGTGTCAAAAAGGTTGTCGGAAAAATTCGGAAAACTATGGCTGGCAGCGGAAGTCATGCTCTTTGTTTTAGTGGGTGCAGCTGTGGACATCCGTTATACCTTAAGTGCGGGACTATCAGCGGTTCTTATGATTTTTGTGGCACTGCTTTTCCGTTCCGTGGGGGTATTGCTCTGTGTGGCGGGAACACGTCTGACATGGAAAGAGCGGTTATTTTGTGTGAACGCTTATCTCCCAAAGGCAACGGTGCAGGCGGCAATTGGTTCTGTTCCTTTGGCGGCAGGACTTGCCTGTGGAAAAATTGTTCTGTCTGTCGCTGTGCTGGCAATCATTATCACGGCACCGCTTGGGGCAATCGGGATGGATGCAGCCTATCAAAGGTTGTTGGAAAAGGAAAATTAAAAAAGATTTTTAGAAAGTATTTTGGCGGAAAGTGTGTTATATTGATTTCAGATAAAAGAAAATGACAGGGGTATCCGGAGATGATCAGAAAAGCAACAGAAGAAGATTTGTCGCGCATCGCAGAAATTTTTGTATTTAATAACAGAATCAATTATTTCCCAATTTTTAAGCAGGAAGAGTATTCATTTGGAGAATTGCAGGTTGTATCCATGATAGATCATTATTTCGGAAAAGGGGAAGTTCTGGAAAATCTGTATGTCGCCGATGAATGTGGAATTGTGAAAGGATTTATGGAAATCCATGGAACAGAAATCCGTAAATTGTATGTCGATCCATGCTTTCAAAGTGGTGGAATTGGAAAGAAATTAATAGAGTATGCAATTTCAACTTTTGATGTTGATCATCTGTGGGCGTTGGAGAAAAATACGAGAGCGATTGCATTTTATCATCGTCACGGATTTATGGAAAATGGAG
>SFQZ01000070.1 GCA_004562915.1 bacterium | reverse complement strand
ATTTTCTTTTCTTCCAGTGGAGTAAGATATGTTTTTCCAAAATTCAGTTCAACATAGGTATAAACTTTTTTCAGTTCCTCTTCCGTGACACGGAGTATTTTATGAGCGCTTTGCTTTGCTTTATCCTTTCCCTCATAATCTCCGCCTGTGGCTGTCATCTGCTGACTCATCTGCTCCAGATATGCCTCAAAATTTTCTTCGTACATCTCTTCTGTAAGAAAATCCCTCCAGTCATACTCCACCAGTTCTTCCATAGTCACTGACAGCACCTGCTCCAGATTCCCCACCTTCTTTTCAAATTCCGGATCCACCCAGGAATTATAGCACTCATCAATTTTGCGGATCACTTCCATTGTATCTTTCGCATCTCTCAGTTCATGCAGACTGTCCATCCGCTCCTGTAACTTTTTTTCCTGAATACTGCCACCCATCAGCGCATCTCTCATGATTGCAATCTTCAGCCTTCCCAGGTCATGATGGAGAAGATGTTCCAGATCATGATCAAGCACATACTCATAAGCTTTTTTACGGATACTGTCTACCCCTTTTCTCTCTCCGGCGATTCTGCTGCCTACAACCTCCTCCATACACAATCTGGCTATTTCCATCAAAGGTCCTTCCTGCGCCTGAAGATAAACCTTTTTAACAAGATACATGCTTAACGATTCCTTATCAAAATATTTTGCAAAAGCTCCCTGTTTAATCCCATCATAAAGCGCAATATATTTACATCGCAAAAATCCCTCTACATCAGGCTTTGCTTCCATAGTATAATCTCCACACACGGTCCATATCAGATTTCTCATACGGTTGGCAATTTCCATCTGGCGCTCTTCCATAAACTCACCCCCTCGCTAAAAACACTTTACGAATCACTTTTTAAAAAGTGTCATTAAAAACATCCTCTGTTTTCCATTCTTCCGGAATCCGTGTCATCACCACATCCTCCACTATTTCTTTCTCAAAGGTGTCAAAGCACTTGTTGATCACTCCCATACGTATTGCTGCTGCCGGAGAAAGCCCCTGACGTACTGTCCGAAGCGCCGCAAGAATTCCCCGAAGATCCAGAGGTTTCGTTGAAATTTCTCCATTTTCTGCTTTCATCTGAAGATCGAGGAATAAACCGATAAATTGTTCCATGGCTTCTTTCTTTCCGTCCGGAAATGTTGTGGTAAATATTTTTTCCAATGTAGCTTCCGTCTGTTCCGGCATATCAATCACCAGAAAACGGGATACCAGAGCTTCATTCAATTCCTTTGTGCCTGCATAGCCATAATTCATAGTCCCAATAAACCTGGCCGCTTCATGAAGATCAATTTTATCATATCCAGGAACATCAATACTCCTTCTGTAATCCAGAGTTGCATGCAATACAGATACCGCATCATTTTTTGCCATATTGATCTCGTCCAGTATTCCGAATCCGCCATACTGAGCACATTGGTAGATACTTCCCTTCCTCAGCTTAACCTGATTATCCTCAAAGGTATCCGTACCAATCAGTTCTGCGCTTCCTATATTGACATGAAAAGAAATATTATAAGAAGGTCTTCCGAAAATCCACGCAAGATTTTCCGCCAACACATTCTTTCCTGTCGCCTTAGAACCGGTGAGCAACAGATTTTCTTTCTGTAAAAGTGCAGCAATCCCCATCTCCAGAATTTCTTTTCCATAAAAGGGCATCACAGGCTGGACAATCCGATGCTGAACTTTTTCGTCCACTGAATACATCTGCCGAAACCTTTCCACTTCCTGAATCAACGCAGGATTTATCTTCTGCATCTCAAGATATTGCAAAACCTCCATCGCATTCCCTCCATTTATTTTCATGTTTTATCCATTATAACCAATAAAGTCTTATTCATATGATGTTAGGGGCAAAAGCTTTTGACCCTAGCATCATTCATATTTTGTTCATTTATCTTTTAAAATACATTCATTTCTATATCATGATTTCTTCATTTCTATCTCATATAATAACATCATAGAAACATGCTAATTACTTTTTTGATAAACTTTTTCATAATAGTGCCAGGTAACTTGAAGCTACCTGGCACCCTCCTTTTTTAACATACATTTTATACTTCAAACATCAGATCTCCATAGGACGGCATCGGCCACATTTCTTTATCTACAATCATTTCCAGCTGATCTACCGGTTTTCTCAATGCTTCCATAGCCGTACTTACTTCAGCGTGATAGTATCTGGCACGACGCTCTCCTTCTTCCATAAGACCTGCCGATTCTGTTTTCTGTTTCAAAACACCCAAAGCTGTCTGTGTCTCTTTTAAAAGTTCGGTTGTCTGCAGGAGAAGATCTTTTTCCACACTGATATCTGCACCTTCCACAGACCCTATTGCATTCACCGCATCAGCCAGAGATTTTGCATATCGGATCACTGCCGGAATAATCTGTTTGCTTGCGATATCAATCATCGCACGAGCCTCCACATTGACAGCCTTTGAATATGTCTCATATTTTACTTCTACACGTGATTCCAGTTCTGCCTTGGTAAATACGTGGAATTTTCCAAAGAGATTGATGGATTTTTCTGTAACCAGAGCCGGAATAGCATCTACCATGGATGAAATATTGGGCAGCCCTCTGCGTTTCGCCTCTTCCACCCATTCATCAGAATAACCATTGCCATTGAATATAATTCTCTGGTGATCGGCACAATTTTTCTTGATTAGATCATGTACCGCTTCTTCAAAATTCTCAGCATTTTCGAGTACTCCACTTGCTTCACTGAATGCTTCCGCAACAATAGTGTTCAGAACAATATTAGGAGAAGCTACAGAATCTCTGGAACCAACCATACGGAATTCAAATTTGTTTCCTGTAAAAGCAAACGGAGAAGTTCTGTTTCTGTCCGTAGCATCTTTTGCCAGATCCGGAAGTGTACGAACTCCTGTCATCAGTCTTCCGCCTTTCAGACTGTGATCCGCCGTACCTGTATTTACCAACTGTTCTACCACATCCTCCAGCTGTTCGCCAAGATAAATGGAAATAATCGCTGGTGGTGCTTCATTAGCTCCCAGACGATGGTCATTTCCCACATCAGCTGCTGACTCTCGCAAAAGATCTGCATGACGATCAACGGCTTTTAAAATACAGCTTAATACAAGCAAAAACTGTATATTTTCATGAGGCGTTTTTCCCGGATCAAGAAGATTGATACCATCATCCGTCACCAGAGACCAGTTATCATGTTTACCGGAACCATTGACTCCTGCAAATGGTTTTTCATGAAGCAGACACTTTAACTCATGCTTTCTGGCCACACGTTTTAATGTCTGCATGATGATCTGATTGTGATCCACTGCAATATTAGCCGGGGCATAGATCGGGGCAAGCTCATGCTGTGCCGGTGCAACTTCATTATGCTGTGTTTTGGCAGATACTCCAAGTTTCCACAACTCTTCGTTGACATCCCTCATATATGCAGCAATTTTCTGCCGGATCGTTCCAAAATAATGGTCATCCAGTTCCTGTCCTTTTGGCGGCATTGCACCAAACAAAGTTCTACCTGTGTAGATCAGATCCTTTCTCTCCATAAATTTTTTTGCATCTACAAGAAAGTATTCCTGTTCCGCACCAACAGAAGGTGTCACTTTTTTTGATGTTGTGTTTCCAAAAAGGCGAATCAGCCGAAGGGATTCTTTGTTGATTGCCTCCATGGACCTGAGCAGCGGTGTTTTCTGATCCAGTGCCTCTCCTGTATAGGAACAAAATGCCGTTGGAATGCACAGAGTAGCCCCAGCTGCATCCTGGCGCACAAATGCCGGTGAGGTACAATCCCATGCCGTATATCCTCTTGCCTCAAAGGTAGCACGAAGTCCGCCAGACGGAAATGAAGATGCATCTGGTTCACCCTTGATCAATTCTTTACCGGAAAAACTCATAAGTACCTTTCCATCCGGCTTAGGCGCAGTAATAAATGCATCATGTTTCTCAGCCGTCACACCTGTCAGCGGCTGAAACCAATGGCTGTAATGAGTAGCCCCCTTTTCAATCGCCCACTCTTTCATCTCGTGAGCAACTACATCTGCAATCTCGAGTGTCAGTTCTTTTCCTTCTTCGATTGTCTGTTTTAGTTCCTTGTATACTTTTTTCGGCAGTCGCGCCTGCATCACGGAATCATTAAAAACATTTTCTCCAAATATCTCAACCACATTCACATACTCACTCATTTTTCTTAACCTTTCTGTCATAGATGATAAATCGAGTAGGAGGCTAACCATTAGTTGATTAGCCGACCTCTCACACCACCGTGCGTACCGCTCGGTACACGGCGGTTCTTTCGTTTTCACAAACTGTTAGATAATAGTCGATCATGGATGTGTATCCTGGCCTGGCTATTATTTTATTCGTTATCACTGAGCCTAACGCAGTTGACATTCTCCAATACTTCTTTCGGCTCATGGCAAGTTCCATTGCCTTCCAATGTTCGAGTTTTAAAGCTCTCATCATTCGGTACTTGGTTTTTACTTTCTCACGATGGATACCCTTGGTCTTGGCTGTATCCTTCCCACTACCAGGGCGGATTAGGAACTTTCATCCATTAGCGACGTGCGCCGCAAGGCGCACGAGAAAAAGGCAGTCCACTTAACTTACGAAGTGGACTGCCCCAGACCTTACAAACATCAAGCTTTGTTAACAGAACCGAACAATTCCATTTTTTCTTTTACAGTTGCTTTGATAGCTTCTGTACCAGGTGCCAACAGTTTTCTTGGGTCATAGCCTTTACCCTGCTGATCTTTACCTGCTTCAATATATTCACGTGTTGCTGCAGCAAATGACAGCTGGCATTCGGTATTTACATTGATCTTGGATACACCCAGATCAATAGCTTTTTTGATCATATCAGCTGGGATACCTGTACCGCCGTGAAGTACCAAAGGCATATCACCTGTCAGTTTCTGAATAGCATCCAGAGTTTCAAAGCTCAGACCTTTCCAGTTTGCCGGATATTTTCCATGAATGTTACCGATACCTGCTGCCAGGAAATCAATACCCAGATCTGCAATCATCTTGCATTCCTGAGGATCAGCACATTCTCCCATTCCGATTACTCCATCTTCTTCACCACCGATGGAACCAACTTCTGCTTCCAGGGACATTCCATGCTCTGCACAAATCTTAACCAGTTCTTTTGTTTTCTCAACATTTTCTTCGATCGGATAATGAGAACCATCGAACATAATGGATGAAAATCCTGCTTCCACGCACTTCAGACATCCTTCGTAGCTGCCGTGATCCAGATGCAGAGCAACCGGAACAGTGATATTCAGTTCTTCCAGCATACCATTTACCATGCCAACTACAGTTTTGTAACCAGTCATGTATTTTCCTGCGCCTTCAGATACTCCCAGAATAACCGGAGAATTGCATTCCTGAGCTGTCAGAAGAATCGCTTTTGTCCATTCCAGGTTATTGATGTTGAACTGACCTACAGCATAATGGCCAGCTTTTGCTTTTTTTAACATTTCAGTAGCTGATACTAACATTATGAAACCTCCTACGTTCGCGTTTTCTTATTTAGGCAACAGTTATTTCCGTTTACTTGCGCACTGTTACCGATTTCACATCTATTATACCCCAATTTTTTAGGAAATTCAAGGGTTGATGAGAATATCGAGTGCCTGCTTTTTATTCTTGATCTTAACATCTGTATGTTCTCCGCCGAATTCTCCATCCAATGTCCATGAGATACTTTCTTCCGAATGCAGTTCCAGACAATCTGTTTTGAATGCATCGATCATGTTTGTATTGTCATTAGCACTAAGAAGCGCTGCAATGATCTCATTCAATTCCAAAAGATTATTAGGCTTTTTAATCAACGTAACCTCAAAAAGTCCGTCATTCATCTCTACTCCGGGACCAATCAGATTCTTAAATCCACCTACAGAATGAGAGTTTGTGATCATTCCATAAAGATATTCTCCTTCATAGACCTTAGCATTGGCTTCCACTTTTACTTTATAAGTTTTTACATCAAAAATTCGTTTTGATCCCTCCATCAGATAGGCCAGATGCCCCAGCATGTTTTTCAGATGTTGGCTGGTCTGATAAGAAACATCTGTGAATAATCCAAATGCTGCCACATACACAAAAGTATCTTTATTAAAATCCCCCACATCAAAAGAATAAAGCTTGCCTTCTATGATATTTTTCGCAGCTTCTACCATATCTCTGGGTATCTCCAGACTATTGGCAAAATCATTGGTACTTCCAGCAGGTATATACCCTATGGGAACGCTTGCTTTTGCCTTCATAAGACCTGTAACTACCTCGTCCAGGGTTCCATCCCCTCCGCTGCAAACGATCAAATCCACGTCTTGCGCCATTTCCTGCACCATCTGACAGCCATCCATAGGACCCTGAGTAGGATGAGCGATTACCTCATAGCCACCCTTTACAAACACATCAATGATATCCAGAAGTTTATTCCGGATTTCGCCGCGTCCTGATCTGGGATTAAATATAAAGAGAAGTTTTTTGCTCATAGTTGCGCTCCTTTCTTTTAGTGTTCTATTATCATACACCATTTTGTAATTTTGAGCAATGTAAAAAGTTTTTAATTTGTCTGCGAAGCTCATCCAGGGAATCACATGTTTTTATATTCATATGATTTTTCAAGATATCTGCGCCAAAATCATGAAGCAGCAATCCATAAAATGCAGCATCTATAATTTCGTCTTGTGATTTCTCTTCAAAAAAACCTCTTAAAAAATCACTGTCAAATCTAAAAATTTCTGCATATTCATACTGAATAGGTGCAGCTTTACACTCACCAAAATCTATTATGTATGGAATACCGTCTTTCAAAATAATATTATTTTCACTCAAATCTCCATGTACAAATATCTTTTGAAAATTGCTGATTTCACCATAACTTCTAATCCGTTCTCTATTAAATGATTCTGTCCATTCGCTCCACCTGGGGTTTTCTGCAGCTTCTTTCTTCATATCCACCGATTCAAATTTATCCACCTGTATATTTATCCTTTTACATAAACTGCTAACTATTCTACCCATCTCATATCTCTGCGATGGAATCATTTTTTTCTTCGCATTTTCATAAGATATTCCATCAATATACTCTGTTATAATATATGAGAATGTGTATCTGTCCTTTATCTCTCCATATGCAAGTAATTTTGAAATATTTACCCCATGTTTCTCTGCATGCATAAGGCCCAAAACTTCTGTTATAGAATCTCCACTCTCATTCCCACTTTCTTCCGGAGCATATATTTTAATTACAGCGTTACCAAATCTAGCGACAAAATGAGTTCCTGACATACAGCCGAGATATGGTTCCAACTCTAAATTTTCTCGTCTGAAAATCGATTTAATCATCGGTAAAAATTCTGAAAGTTCCCGATATACCATAATCCAATCCAGCCAGTTATTTATTTGATGGTTAAATAAATACTTCAAATCGTTTCTCCAATCTCTTTATTCAAATGTGACTATGTCACGGAATTTTATTTTTAATACGTGGTATTCTATGTACATAGAACAAGTTGAACACGACTCGAATACATTTTAACTTATCTTATACTAAATAAAAGGAGTAAATTATATGGCAAAAGCATTTACAACAGCAAATTTTAATGAAGAAGTTTTACAATCCAACGTACCTGTACTGGTAGATTTCTGGGCAACCTGGTGCATGCCCTGCAAAATGCTAGCCCCGGTAATTGATGAACTGGCAGCAGAAGCAGATGGCTACAAAGTCGGAAAAGTAGATGTTGATCAGGAGCCGGAACTCGCAAGACAGTACCGTGTTATGAGCATCCCTACCATCATGGTATTCAAAGATGGAAAGGTAGCTGCTACTACAGTAGGAGTACAGAGCAAAGAGGCAATCAAAAATCTGCTGAAATAAAATCTACATTTAGATTCGTAGACGGCGTTCAGAAAAATAAGGGGGTTGTTTTAGAAGCAGGTCGTTCCCCTTCAGCTAATCGCTAACTGAGACTAAGACGTTCCGGAGAGCCGTCGTGCCTAAGTCTCTGCAAGCGCCGGATCTTCCCGCTCGCTTGCTTCAATGCTTCTATAACGGACTACTCAATTTCTGCACGCCTCCCTGCGAATCAAAACATGGTTGTATTTAAAGTTTCTGATACAGTTTCCTCCTATTGAGTATTTTCACTCCTCCTCGAAACAGTTCAACACTGCCTTCCTGTACCATTTGTTTCAATGTTCGGCTGACCGCTTCTCTGGCGCTTCCTATAGCTCTGGCAATCTGTTCCTGTGTCATATTAATCTGATCGGAATGGCATCGTGCTGCTTCGTCCAGCAAAAAATCAGTAAGTCTCTGTTCCAGACTTGCAAACAACATTTTCTGAACAGCTGCAATGATATCAGAAAAACTTTCATTCATACTTTTATAAATAAAATTTTCCATATATATGTTTTCTTCCATAATTTTTTTCACTGCTCCTGTGGGAAGTATACATACTTTACTTTCTTCTTCCGCATCAATCTGCACATCAAATGGTATCTCTGGCATCAGGCAAAATCCTGGCAACATACAAAGCTCTCCCTCATGCATTCGGCAAACGGTAGCTTCTTTTCCGTCTTCTGAGACAAGATATACTCTCAATGTACCTTTACGTACAAGAATCAGCCCCAGACATTCACTCCCGGTTCCAGTCACCAGTTGTCCTTCATGATATTGATTCCACCTTACCTGCTGTTCCAGAAGTCGTTTTTCCACCTCGGTAAGTTTTCCCCAAAATGAAAATTTTTGAAATAATTCTTCTGCCTCTTCTCTGTTCATATTATCTCCTTTTCCTTACAAAAAAAGTGCCGATCACTCTCTTTCGAGAACCAACCGGCACTTTCCATATTCTCAATTATACCAGCTCAAGAACCACTTCCATAGCTGCGTCACCTTTACGAGGTCCGATTTTGATGATTCTTGTGTAACCACCATTACGACCAGCATATTTTGGTGCGATTTCATTAAACATCTTATCAACCATGTCTACGTTCTTGGTGTTTTTCTTTCTTCCAGCCGCTTCTGTTGGAACAGATTTTACCGGATAGAATACTTTCAGCATCTGACGTCTTGCATGCAGTCTGGATGGAGCATCTTTGGTAATCTCTTTCTGCACTTCATCGTATACAGTAACTTTCTTACCCTCTTTAACTTCTTTTACTCTCTTTCCATCAGCATCTTTGCGGGCAACTTTTGCTGTAACAGTCACTTTTTCAAAGTTATCTTTTTCTTTTACAGCCAGCGCAATCAGTCCTTCAGCAACTTTGCGGATTTCTTTTGCTTTAGCTTCGGTTGTCACGATTTTTCCGTGATAAAGAAGATTTGTTACCTGGTTTCTGATTAATGCTTTTCTCTGATCAGATGTTCTGCTCAGTTTTCTATATCCTGCCATTTTATTTTCCTCCATTTGTGGAACAACATATCATGCTTCTTCGGACTTACTGATATATTGCTTTCTATTCTACAAATTCAACTTTACCCTACCGACTTACTTCTTCGGTCGGCAGTCACAGATGACTTTCACCTGTTTTTATTCTTCACCGGGATTCAGCTGAAGTCCCAGTTCTTTCAACTTAGCCAACACTTCCTCAAGGGATTTACGTCCCAGGTTACGAACTTTCATCATATCCTCGGAAGTTCTGTTGCAAAGCTCTTCTACAGTATTGATTCCGGCTCTCTTCAGACAGTTGTAAGAACGAACAGACAACTCCAGTTCATCAATGTTCATTTCCAGAACCTTTTCTTTCTCATTATCCTCTTTTTCAATCATGACTTCTGCGGTCTTTGCATTTTCAGAGAGGTCAATGAAAAGCTTCAGATGCTCACTCAATACTTTTGCTGCAAGGCTTACTGCCTCATCCGGATCCAGTGTTCCTTTTGTATATACATCCAGAGTCAATTTATCAAAATCGGTAATCTGACCCACACGGGTATTTTCTACTGTGAGGTTTACACGTTCTACCGGTGTATAGATAGCGTCCACAGCAATCACACCAATTGCCATGTCTTCTGTCTTTCCTTTTTCTGCGCTGACGTAACCACGGCCTTTTGTAATGGTAAGTTCCATATACAGTTTACTGTCCGGTCCACCATTCAGAGTAGCGATTACCTGGTTTGGATTCATGATCTCGATATCCTGATCAACCTGAATATCAGAAGCACGTACCACACCTTCGCCTTCAAATTCGATGTAAGCAATCTTCGGATCGTTGCTCTCACTGTTATTACGAATCGCAAGACTCTTCAGATTCATAATAATCTCTGTTACATCTTCTTTGACGCCCGGAATAGAACTGAACTCGTGTAGCACTCCTTCAATCTTAACCTGGCTCACTGCTGCTCCCGGCAGGGAAGACAGCATAATTCTTCTCAGGGAATTTCCCAGAGTAGTGCCATAACCTCTTTCCAGCGGTTCTACAACAAATCTGCCGTATTTTTTATCATCGGAAATTTCTGTAATCTCAATTTTTGGTTTGTTAAAATCAAACATACCAGGCCCTCCTTTATGGGATAATTTGTTTCACTGAGGGTAACATATGGGTAACAGCCCATAACCACTTCCGGATCATGAGCCGCAGCTCATAATTATTTAGAATACAACTCGACGATAAGCATTTCGTTTACAGGTACGTCAATTGCATCTCTTGCAGGAACTTCTTTCACAGTTCCTCTTAATGCTTCCTGATCAACATCCAGCCATTCCGGAACCAGTCTTCCGCCTGTTACTTCCAGAATGTCTTTATATCTCTGAGAAGATTTTTTAGCTTCTTTAATTTCAATCTGGTCACCGGCTTTTACCTGGTAAGAAGGAATGTTTACCTGTTTGCCGTTTACCAAAACATGCTTGTGATCAACAATCTGACGAGCTTCTTTTCTGGTTCTTGCAAATCCAAGACGGAAAATAACGTTGTCCAGTCTCATCTCAAGCAGGGTCATCAGGTTTGTACCAGTCATACCCGGCATCTGATCAGCTTTCTCATAATAGTTACGGAAAGGTTTCTCCAGAACACCATAGATGAATTTTGCTTTCTGTTTTTCTCTCAGCTGCAGACCATACTCAGAAACTTTACGGTTTGCTCTTTTCAGCTGTCTTGTGGATTTTTTATCAATTCCCAAATAGATCGGATCCAGACCCAGGGATCTGCATCTTTTCAGTACAGGTACTCTATTAACTGCCATAATCTACTGACCTCCTAAATTAGACTCTTCTACGTTTTGGTGGACGGCAACCATTGTGTGGTACCGGAGTTACATCTTTGATGCTTACTACATCAAGTCCGCATGCGGAAAGAGCACGGATTGCTGCTTCTCTTCCTGATCCCGGTCCTTTTACGAATACATCAACAGTCTTCAGACCATGAACTAATGCTGCTTTTGTAGCAGTCTCTGCTGCCATCTGAGCTGCATAAGGAGTAGATTTTCTTGAACCTCTAAATCCCAGACCACCGGCACTTGCCCATGAAAGAGCATTACCTTCAGCATCTGTCAAAGTTACGATTGTGTTATTGAAAGATGACTGGATATGTGCCTGTCCGCGTTCAACGTTTTTCTTTACACGACGTTTTGTCGTTTTCTTTGTCACTTTAGCCATTTTAAAAACTAACCTACACTTTCTTATATTCTTTTTTAATGGTTACAATTCTTTTCAAGCTGCCTGATCAAGTATCAGGCTGTCTGCTCTCATTGTCCGAAAATTATTTTTTCTTATTTGCAACAGTTCTCTTCGGGCCTTTTCTGGTTCTTGCGTTTGTTTTGGTTTTCTGACCACGAACCGGAAGGCTTTTTCTATGACGGATACCTCTGTAGCATCCGATTTCCTGCAGACGTTTGATGTTCATAGCGATCTCTCTTCTAAGATCACCTTCAACAACCTGAGTCTCATCGATTACAGCACTGATTCTCTTTACTTCTTCGTCCGTGATATCTCTTACACGGGTGTTCGGATCTACATTTGCCTCTTTCAGAATACGGTTAGCACTAGTTCTTCCGATTCCGTAAATGTAAGTTAATCCGATTTCAATACGTTTTTCTCTTGGTAAGTCTACACCAGCAATACGTGCCATGTATTTTTCCTCCATCTTCTACTTGATCAGTCCGGCAGCCCATATGCTCTGCATATGTCTGAAATGTTGTGCCTCTGATCATATTAATATTTTCCTAATTGGGATGCCGGTATGTGAGCATCCAGCCATGTTTCCATGACCTTTCCGGCTATGCCGGTATTAAGCAATATTATAAGGGATGCAGCGCCTTAGGCGTTCATCCGCCGGAGGCTCCCCGGTACACCACGCCGGAGTTCTCTCATTATAATATTTAAACAGTACAACACATCCAGATGTGTCCTACTGCAGCCGCACTTAATTTGAAGCGTTTGCTTCCTGCATGAAAACTGCTATCAGCAGTTTCAGCACACAACATAAAACAAGTTATGCTAACATGACGGTATTAGCCCTGTCTCTGTTTGTGTTTTGGATTCTCGCAGATTACTCTGATGCTTCCTTTTCTTTTAATGATTTTACATTTTTCACAGATAGGTTTTACAGATGATCTAACTTTCATTTGAATCCTCCTTTCCTCTCTCTAGGCCGAATGGCCATAGTGGTATCCCCTTGTGGGGTTTCCTCTCTCTAGGCCGAATGGCCATAGTGGTATCCCCTTATGGGATCCTTTTCCGGCCGGTTGGCCCTGGTGTGAAAAACTCATGTTTTTGCGCACAAAAAAAGCACTTCACAAAAGTTCGTTTTATAGTATAACACCACACATTCGAAAATGCAAGCAAATTCTTCTTGTTTTTCAGTTATTTTTAAGACTTTATATTTCATTAAAAAGGAGAAACTGCACTGTTTTACAGCTTCTCCTTTTCGTTGTCTTATTTATCTCTCCAGATGATTCTTCCTTTTGTCAAATCATATGGTGACAGTTCCATGGTTACTTTATCACCCGGCAGAATACGGATAAAATTCATCCGCAGTTTACCGCTGATATGTGCCAGTACCACATGTTTATTTTCCAGTTCTACCTTGAACATTGCATTTGGCAGTTTTTCAAGGACAGTACCTTCTACTTCAATAACATCTGCCTTTGACATCTCATTACCTCCCATATTCTCTTCTTACTTTGATGACATCAGAATCCTGAACAGACTTTCCTTCTGCGAGAAGTTTCTGAATCCATTCGGGAATCTGATAATCTATCTGTACATGTTTTTTCTTTTTTCGTTTTGGACGATCCATAGTGCGGCACTTGCCATCCACAAGATATACGTATGTCTCATCCGCACCTGAAACCAGATAGACCTTCCCTTTGTCATGACCGGCAAGGGATTTTGCCATCATGCCGATACTATATCCTTCCATTCGCCACCTCTACTTCGTCAATGTCAGAATTTCAGGTTCACCATCAGTAATCAGCACTGTATTTTCATAATGCGCCGATAATGATTCATCTTCTGTCACTACAGTCCAGTCATCATCCAACCAGCAGACATCAGGTCGTCCCATATTGATCATTGGTTCGATTGCCAGTGTCATACCAGGCACCAGACGGATTCCTCTCCGTCTCTGGGCAAAATTTGGAATCTGAGGATCTTCATGCAGACTGGTTCCAATTCCGTGTCCGACCAGATCGCGAACTACACCATATCCAAAACTTTCCGCATAAGCGCCAATTGCAGCGGAAATTTCATACAAATGGTGACCGGCTTTTGCATACTTGATTCCCTCAAAAAAGCTTTGACGGGTTACATCAATCAGCTGTTTTGCCTCTTTACTGATCTCTCCCACCGCATGAGTGCGTGCGGCATCGGAATGATATCCTTTATAGATCAGCCCGGCATCAAGGCTTACAATATCGCCTTCCTGAAGAATTCTCTTTTTGGAAGGAATTCCATGTACCACCTCATCATTTACTGATACACAGATAGATGCGGGGTATCCATTGTAATGAAGGAAATTTGGGGTACACCCAAAGCTTCGGATGATTTCTTCTCCCAAATGATCGATTTCCCAGGTAGAAATCCCCGGCTTGATAGCTTTCGCAAGTTCATCATGAACGATTTCAAGCAAACGGCACGACTCCCTCATCAACTCAATTTCCCTGGCAGACTTTATTGATACAGACATGTTTTACGCTCCTAAGATTTTGGTGATAGCCTGGAACACATCTTCCAGATTCTGTGTTCCGTCAACTTCTACCAGTACACCCTCTTTATCGTAGAAGTCGATCAAAGGCTGTGTTTGTTTATGATATACATCCAGACGTTTCTTTACGGTTTCCGGTTTATCATCGTCACGCAGAACAAGCTTCGCTCCACAAACATCACATACATCTTCTTCCTTTGGTGCGTTATACACTACATGATAGGTACATCCGCAGGCAAGGCATGCACGACGTCCGCCCATACGTTCTACGATGTTCTCATCCGGAACCTCAACGTTAATTGCATAATCAATCGTAGTTCCCATTTTTCCAAGGGCCGCTTTCAATGCTTCAGCCTGAGGAATAGTTCTTGGAAAACCGTCCAATACATAACCATTTTTGCAGTCATCCTGTGCGATACGGTCAACTACCAGATCACAGGTCAGCTCATCCGGTACAAGAAGTCCCTGCTCCATATAGCTTTTCGCTTTATTTCCCAGTTCAGTTCCGTTTTTGATGTTCGCACGGAAAATATCTCCTGTGGAAATATGTGGAATACCATATTTCTCTGCAATTTTTTTTGCCTGAGTACCTTTTCCGGCACCAGGAGCTCCCAGCATAATTAACTTCATTTTACCCTCTCCTTCTTACATTAGACATTTTTCACAGTATTATTATTATCTTTTATAACACTTTAAGGCTGTGGCGTAAACGCCACAACCTTTTAATCATTTAAAAAACCTTTGTAATTTCTTACAAGCATCATAGATTCAATCTGTTTCAATGTTTCCAGAATCACACCCACAATAATGATGATGGATGTTCCCCCGAAGGAAACATTGGCTCCGAATACTCCATTAAAGAAGAACGGAATCACAGCTACGATGGTAAGTCCTGCAGCACCAATGAATATGATATAATTCAACAGTTTTGTCAGGTAATCAACAGTTGGCTTACCCGGACGAATACCCGGTACGAATCCACCCTGCTTTTTCATGTTATCCGCTACTTCCAACGGATTGAAAGTAATAGATGTATAAAAATAAGCAAAGAAAATAACCAATATAATATAGACCAAAAGCCCGATGGAATACAATGGCTGCTGTGGATTAAACCAGTTGTTACTGTTCATACCTGCCAGAATCTTGCTTCCCCATCCGGTTCCGTTTGTTTTACCAAGGAACGTGGCAATTACGCTTGGGAAAGACATAATTGATGATGCAAAAATTACAGGCATTACACCGGCCGTATTTACTTTTAAAGGAATATGGCTGGACTGTCCGCCCATCATTTTTCTGCCCTGTACTTTCTTGGAGTACTGAACAGGAATTCTTCTCTCAGCTCCATTCAGAATCAACACCAATACAACAACACCAACAATAATTGCTGCTATGATCACAGCTGCGAGAATTCCCTTAGCAATGATTTTTCCTTTAATGAATGTCTCATACAAAGTAACCATATCGCTTGGAATACGGGAGACAATGTTAATAAGAAGGACAATGGAAATACCGTTTCCAATACCTTTCTCATTAATCTGCTCACCGATCCACATAAGGAATGCAGATCCTGCAGTAAGTGCAGCTACTACTACTACCATTTTAGCAAAATTGTTATCCGGAATCAATCCTTTATTACCAAATCCAATGGCCATGGCAATAGATTCAAAAAGAGATAATCCTACAGTAACATAACGGGTAATTGCACCGATTTTTTTTCTTCCGTCTTCACCGTCTCTCTGCATCTCTTCCAGTTTTGGAATTGCAATTGTGAGAAGCTGCATGATAATGGAAGATGTAATGTATGGTGTGATACTTAAAGCGCAAATAGACATCTGTGAAAATGAACCGCCCGTAAAGGCATCCAGGAAATTGAATGCATCACCTGACTGACTTGCGAACCACTCCTGAAAATAACTGCTGTCTACACCAGGTACCGGCAGCTGTGAGCCAATTCTCACAACCACCAGCATCATTAACACATAAAAGATCCTATGTCTGACGTCTTTCACTTTAAATGCATTTTGAAGAGTCTTTAACATGAGATCACCTCTACTCTACTGTTCCACCTGCTGCTTCGATTTTTGCTTTAGCACCTTCGCTTACGGCGGTAACTTTTACAGTCAATTTCTTTGTCAGTTCACCGTTACCCAGAATCTTAACACCATCTTTTGGATTAGAAACCAGTCCGCTTTCTACCAGTGTTGTGATGGTAACTTCTGTTCCATCTTCAAATCTGTTCAGAGCCTCAACATTGATACCAACGATCTCTTTTGTATTTCTGTTATGGAAACCTCTCTTCGGAAGTCTTCTGTATAAAGGCATCTGTCCACCTTCAAAACCTGGTCTAGGAGCTCCGGAACGAGCTTTCTGACCTTTATGTCCTTTACCAGCTGTTTTGCCGTTTCCTGAACCGTGTCCACGGCCTCTGCGGAAATCATCACTCTGTCTGGAACCTTCAGCAGGTCTTAAATTAGATAAATCCATTGTGGCACCTCCTTCTATCCTAATTACGCTTCTTCAACTTTTACCAGATGCTGAACCTGTTTGATCATGCCTCTTGTTGCTGCATTATCAGGCAGTTCAACAGTTTTATGCATTTTTGTCAGTCCCAAAGCCTCAACAGTTCTTTTATGTTTTGGAACTGCGCCAATTGTAGATTTTACCAAAGTAATTTTTAACATTTTCCAGTCCTCCTTAAGCAAAGATCTCTTCTACGGATTTTCCGCGAAGTCTAGCTACCTCTTCTGGAGTCTTCAACTGACTTAAACCTGCGATTGTAGCAAGTACAACGTTCTGTTTATTTCTGGAACCCATACATTTTGTACGGATGTTTTTGATACCTGCTAATTCAATTACGGCACGAGCCGGACCACCAGCGATAACACCAGTACCTTCCGGAGCTCTCTTCAGCAGCATTTCTGCGCTTCCGAATTTGCCCATATAATCATGTGTGATACTGTTGTTCTCATCTCTTGCTACTGTTACCAATTTTTTCATAGCATCTTCTTTTCCTTTGCGGATTGCTTCCGGAATTTCAGCTGCTTTTCCAAGTCCTGCACCAACATGTCCGTTGCCGTCACCAACAACTACAAGAGCAGTAAAACGCATATTACGTCCACCTTTTACTACTTTTGTTACACGTTTGATTGAGACTACTTTTTCTTCTAATTCCAACTGACTAGCATCAATGATTTCATGTCTCATGTGTTTCGCTCCTCCCTTTCCTAGAATTCCAGACCAGCTTCTCTTGCTGCATCAGCCAAGGCTTTCACCTTACCGTGATATACGAAACCACCTCTGTCAAATACAACTTCCTTGATTCCGCTTTCAACTGCTTTCTTACCGATTACAGTTCCCAGATATGCTGCAGCTTCCACTGTGTTTGTATGTTCCAGTTCTGCTTTTACATCTTTCTGAAGAGTAGAAGCGGAAACCAATGTTTTTCCAACAGTGTCGTCAATAATCTGTGCGTACATATGATTGTTGCTTCTGAATACAGCCAGACGTGGTCTTTCAGCTGTACCAACGATATGATGACGCATTCTTCTATGCTTTTTAGCGCGGACTTCCGCTCTTGATACTTTACTAATCATTTTCACACTCTCCTTATTTATTTCTTACCAGTTTTACCAACTTTACGTCTGATAACTTCATCAGCATACTTGATACCTTTTCCTTTATAAGGTTCAGGTTTTCTCTTTTCTCTGATTTCTGCAGCATACTGACCAACTTTTTCTTTGCTGATACCTTTTACAGTAATTTTGTTACCTTCAACAGTTGTTTCCAATCCTTCCGGATCTTCCATTTCAACCGGGTGAGAATATCCTAAGGAAAGAACCAGTTTCTTACCCTGTTTTGCTGCTCTGTAACCAACACCGTTTACTTCCAGAACTTTCTGGTATCCTTCATTAACACCAGTAACCATATTCTGAATCAGTGTTCTTGTCAGACCATGAAGAGATTTCATTTTCTTCAGATCATTTGGTCTTGTTACAATTACATGGCCATCCTCAACTTTGATGTCCATCTCTACAGGCAGATTTCTTTCCAGAGTTCCTTTAGAACCTTTTACAACAACATAGTTATTCTCTTTTACTTCAACTGTTACACCAGCCGGAATAACTACTGGCAGTCTTCCAATACGTGACATACCTATTTTCCTCCTAACTTAGATTTTCGGAGAGGACACGGGGGTCCCCTCTGTTTTCAGTACTCTATCTATTCCATGAAGCCTTATAGAAGGCTATTCATGCATCTACACATCGCCCCCTAAGCTTAAGCTGGGCTATAGCTTACGTGGGGAAGTTCTGCTCCCTACGGTCACAGAACGGCTTTTGTACTAAATTCAGCTATCGCTTTCGGCTCAGCTTCATTAAGTACTCCATGCCCAGTGCCTACCATACAAATGCCAGAACTTCTCCGCCTACCTGCAGTTTTCTGGCTTCTTTATCAGTGATAACACCCTGGTTAGTAGAAAGAATTGCGATACCCAGTCCACCAAGTACTTTTGGCAGCTCATCTTTACCAGCGTAAACACGCAAACCTGGTTTGGAAATTCTTTTCAGACCAGTGATGATTTTTTCGTTCTTATCTGCACCATATTTCAGTGTTATACGAATGTTTTTGAAATTTCCATCTTCTACGATTTCATATTTTGTAATGTAGCCTTCTCTCACAAGAATATCAGCGATAGCCAATTTCATCTTGGAAGCAGGAACATCTACTGTGTCATGTTTTGCAGTATTAGCATTACGGATTCTTGTAAGCATATCTGCAATCGGATCGCTCATTGTCATGATAGTTTCCTCCTGAATAATTTAGACTTTTCATGTTCATTGATATATTATAATAGTTAACTTGGCTATGTTTGCTCCACTAAGTTCAGCTCTCACCTTACAGCTTGGCTTCACTAAGTGTCGCAAACGACCTTGTGCAAAATTGATACTTTGCTTTCAGCTTATACGTATAAAGCTTCTACTGGTCACCAGCTTGCTTTTTTAACACCCGGGATCTGTCCTTTGTATGCTAATTCACGGAAGCAAATTCTGCAGATTCCGTATTTTCTTAA
>SFQZ01000256.1 GCA_004562915.1 bacterium | reverse complement strand
CCGGAATATATGCATCTTGAGCCGCAGCTTGAGCGGATACTAAAAGAGAGAGAAGAAAGCCGGATGCCCGGAGAGATTCCGGCAAAGGACGGAACAGGGGAAAGAACGGGACAAAGCGCCCAGAGAACCGGAAATCCACAGAATACCGGGCGATCCGCTTCCAAAGCCGGAGCAGAGCGCTATGAACGCCATGCCCGTGAATCGAAAGAACTGGAAGAAATATTTATCCGTACCTACGGAAAAATCGAGCGAAAACAGGCGAACACCCAGAAAACGGTTACAACGCCGGAAATAAAGAAACACAGAGCAAAAAAAGAAGAATCTGTACAGGAATATCTGCTTGTGGACGGATACAATGTCATTTTTGCGTGGGATGATCTGAAAGATCTGGCAAAGACGAATATTGAAGCGGCAAGAGGAAAACTTATGGATATTCTCTGTAATTATCAGGGATTTAAGAAATGCATCGTGATCCTTGTATTTGATGCATACAAAGTAGAAGGCTACAATCTGGAGATCCAGAAATACCATAATATTCATGTAGTTTATACCAAAGAGGCCGAGACCGCTGACCAGTATATCGAAAAGGTCGTGCATGAAATCGGTCATAAATATCACGTAACAGTCGTGACGTCGGACGGTGTAGAGCAGGTGGTAACACTTGGACAGGGAGGGACCCTGATTTCCTCCAGAGAATTCAAAGAAGAAGTAGAGATCGTGAGCCGGCAGATCCGGGAAGAAGCACAAAGCCGCAGAGAAAGCGGAAAGAACTATCTCTTTGACCATATGGATGAGGAAATGGCAAAAACGATGGAGGCGGTTCGCCTGGGGAAGAAAAAAACACCGTTTGAATCTTAACGAGACGATGAAATGACGATTTACGGAAAAGGTAAAAATGGTGATTCACGAAAAAACATAGAAAGTAGTGAAATGCGATTTGTGGAAAACGTATAGGAGGCGCAGATGGAAAATCAGGAGATACTGACCAATCAGGAACAACAGCATAAACGGCGCGTACGCTATTCGGGGACGCATCCGAAAACATATAAAGAGAAATACAAAGAGCATCAGCCGGAGAAATACGCTGATACCATTCAGAAGGTCATCAGCAAAGGAAGTACCCCGGCGGGAATGCATATTTCAATTTGCGTAAAAGAAATATTGGATTTCCTTCAGATTCAACCGGGACAGACCGGACTGGATGCGACTCTTGGATATGGCGGTCACACAAAAGCGATGTTGGAGTGCCTGAAAGGTGAAGGACATATTTACGCATTGGATGTGGATCCGATCGAGTCGGCAAAAACGAAAGAACGTCTGGAGAAGCTGGGATTTGGAGAAGAGATTCTGACCGTGCGGCTGCAGAATTTTGCAGATATTGATCAGGTATCAAAAGAAACAGGAAAGAAATTTGATTTTATTCTTGCCGATCTTGGCGTTTCGTCCATGCAGATCGACAATCCGGATCGAGGGTTTTCCTATAAAGTAGAAGGCCCTCTGGATCTCAGAATGAACCCTCAAAAAGGAATCAGTGCCGCACAGCGTCTTGTGGGAATCTCGCAGGAGGAACTCCAGGGCATGTTGATTGAAAATGCAGACGAGCCTTACGCAGAAGAAATCGCGAAAACAGTCGTGAATCTGCAAAAAAGAGGTAAAAAAATTGAAACGACCACACAGCTGAAAGAAGCGATTGAACAGGCACTCCGGTTTCTTCCGGAAGCAGAGCGGAAAGAGGCATTGAAGAAATCCTGCCAGCGAACGTTCCAGGCGCTTAGAATCGATGTGAACAGTGAATATGAAGTACTGTACACATTTCTGGAAAAACTGCCGGAAGTGCTGGCACCAAACGGACGTGTGGCAATACTGACCTTCCATTCCGGAGAAGATCGGCTGGTGAAGAAGTCATTTAAACAATTCAAGAAAGAGGGACTTTACAGTGAGATCTCCGAAGAAGTGATCCGCCCGTCCGCAGAAGAGTGCGCAAGAAATGGACGTGCGAAGTCCACGAAGATGAGGTGGGCAATACGAGAGTAGATTAAATTACAAGTTCAATGAAAAACAGACTAAAATATGATAAACTTCTATCAGGAACAACCGTGTTATAGGGTGGCTGGCCTCTATTCTACATAGAATGGGGGTGGTGCTGGTGGACAAGAAACCTTTTGATTTCAAGGATTTGATGGCTTTTGGCATGTTCATTCTGGCATTACTGACATTCGTATTTACGTTTATCAGATAATGTTTTAAAGCATAGAAAAACCACCCCAGAACTTTGACGAGAGATGGAGTGGTGATTCTTTAACCATATGTCGAGGTCAACCCCTTGTGGGCGGTTGTTCTCCTTGTGTTTATAATATATCATATCAAACTACAAAACGCAAGGGATGAATTTACTGGAGCAATACATCAGAATGTGGAAAGCAATGTAGAAGCAGATTAAATTACAAGTTCAATGAAAAACAGACTAAAATATGATAAACTTCTATCAGGAACAACCGTGTTATAGGGTGGCTGACCTCTATTCTACATAGAATG